>JACRGG010000114.1 GCA_016217775.1 Microcaldota archaeon | reverse complement strand
TCCATAAATACTCACCTGATAACAATGTGCACAAACGAGTATTTAATGCTTTACTTTTTGTATGCGGTAATCAAGTCGGTTGGAAAAGATTTTCCCGCCAAGTAATCTCTCGCCGCGAGTTTTATTGACTCGTCGCGCAGAGTTTCATCAGGCATTGAAAGAAGCTCGTCGAATGAAACCCATTTTACTTCAAGCAAGTCAGAGGGTTTTTTCAGCTCGCCGCCCAGTATTTTAGCTAGGAAAATGAATTTCACTACGTTGTCCTTGCCGTTGTTGCGGACTGGGTTTTGGTAAACGCCAATCAGTTTTTCCAACTCGACTTTAAAATAGGTTTCCTCCTCTACCTCGCGCTTGGCGCCGTCTTTAATCTCCTCGTTTTCCTCCAACCCGCCTAAGGAGAGGTTCCACAATCCGCGGATGCCGTTCTTTCCCTCTTGGACTAAAACAAGCTTGCCTTCCTTGACGACTAGCCCGCCGACAACGATTTTTAATGCCATAAGAGAAAAAACTGCGGGAGAGTTATTTAAGTTACTGCTGCAGTAAGTTAATCAATTGTTAGAAACTTATTTTATGATAGTGTGTTGAGTTTATGGATTACGTTCAAGTCATTGGATTGATTGCCGCGGCTTTGACTACGTCCGCGTTCTTCCCCCAGTTTTGGAAGGCGTACAAAACCAAGTCGACTAAGGACGTGTCGCTGGGAATGTTTTCGTTAATGACGCTCGGCATATTCCTGTGGCTTGTCTACGGGCTTTTAGTAAATGATTTGCCGATTATGGCCGCTAACTTAGTTTCCGTGCTCATCGCCGGGGGAATACTCGCATTAAAGTTAAAGTACAAGTGAAGTCCTCCCCGTTCTTTTTTGGAAATAAATAGAAGATTAATTAAAAAAAACCTTTTAGGGGGGCGTGAACCCAATGGGTTTTAGGGGGGAACAACCCCCCTGAGACGCTTTTTCAAACGCTTTTTATACCTTGATTGAATTATTTTATTTGGTACAATAATATGCCTGCAACGCCCGCGAGCAAGGACAATAAGGTTAAAGACGCCAAGAAGGATGCGGGCGTGGCGCAAAGCAATTTCAGCGTGACTATCCCGACAATAGCCTTCGACATCACCCCCGAGTTCACCCGCAAGGCGATGCTGCTAATCGTCGTATTCATAATGTTCGTCTTCTCGATGTTCTTGTACGCGAAGACTAGCTTCAACGTAAAGGACGCGTTTGACTTCGGCAGGATTGCGCTGCACGCAAGCAAGTTTTGGAGCATTTCGTTCATTCTCTTCGCGGTAAGCTACTCGCTGTGCCTAGGGATACTCGCGTACTTTGGCAAAGGATTGTCAAAGCCCCAAGCAGCGGTTGCCGCCGTGCCAGTATTGATTGCGGCCGGGCTGACCACGGCAATCGCCCCCGGGTACGACTTGGAGTTCCTCGCGTTCGGCCTGACTGCCGCGGCCGTTGCGCTTGTTGCCACTAACCTCCCCGACTTTAACTGGAAGAGATTATGGGGCGAGTTGAGCAAGGCAATGTACGTCCTGATGGTGCTCGCGTTTCTAGTCGTCGTGATTAAGGTAAGCGCGAACACGGACTCTTACTACAACTCGGTAATCTCAAACTCGGTGGAGATAGTCCCCCCGTTGCTTGAAAACGCGGCGCCTAACTTGCAGACTCAAGTAATAGGCTTGTGCGCGGACGCGGTTGACTCGGTTGCGATTACGCGCGCGCAGATAGAGGCGAGCTTGGACAAGGGCGCGGTAACGGACTTGCTGAAAAAACAGGATCCCCAGTTCGCCTCGTACTCGCAGTCGACTCAAACCGCGTTGGTTGACGCGTACTACGCTTCCACCGTCGACCAGACTCTTGCTATGGGCACTCAAGTCAAAAAACAATTGGTGACGCAGCTTAAGTCGCTGCGCAAGGAGGACTTGCCGCCAATCAACGTCACGCAAATGCTGACTCCCAAAATGATTAAATCCGAGTTGGAGAAAATCCCGCAAACAAAGTTCGTGAAGGACGCCCTTCCCTTCATCCTAGGCTTCGCCGCATTCGCGATAGTAAACATCCTGGCGAAGCTGTTCAAGGCGCTCGCGGTTGTTTTCGCGATAGCCGTGGCGAAATTCCTGGATTAAAGCCTAACCGCAAAAACAGGGGAGAAGCTATTTTTTCTCTTTGGCAATCAAGCCGCGCGCGTACTTGGCGAAGCAATCGTGGTACTCGCCGTTAAGCTCTTGCCTTAAATTTCCCTTAAACGGATATTTCGTAAAGTGAATATCAATAGTGTCTATTGCGCTTTTTAAGTCTAAATTAATTTCCTCGCTCGAGGGGTTCGCGCTCATATCCGAGTAGTCAACGAAGGACGGCTCGTTCTTTGAGTTGACTAATATGTTCTCGCCGTGCACGTCGTTGTGGCTAAAGCCGTTCGCGTGAAGCTTGGCTAACGCCCTAACAATTTTGAAAGCAACCTTTTTTTTTTCCATTGCCGGAATTTTTTTGTCTTCAAGAAAACCGCGCAGGGTTCTCTCCTCCTTCTTTCCAAATCCTTCTTTCCTCCAAAGGGTGACGATGCGCGGCCGCGTTAGGGCGCTGAAGTCAAGGGTATCAATCGGCCAAATCAAGGCAACCGGGGTTTCCAGCCCGAGTTTTTTTTCCGCAGCCTCCTTAAGCATACTAAACGCGCGCAGGGCGTCAGAATGCCGGCAATACTTAATGCATACTTGATTTCTTCCAAGCGAGTGGATGGAAACACTCCCGTTTTCCCGCGTAAAAAGCGGTTTTTTGTCAAGCAGCCCGAGGACTTCCACCGGATTGAATTTAGGCAAGTGGGTTACCCTTACCTCCCCGAGCCTTTCGTGCGGCAAGCGTGTTGTCTCAAAAACTAATTTCGGCAAATCAAGCACACCCCAACCGTACCGGATTTTCATTGTTCAACAAACTTTTTTGATTCCTTTAACTCGCGGTCTTTCACCGAGCCTCGCTTGTTTAACTTGAGGCGGTTCGAGTCGGGGTCGCGGCGGTACGACAAGTCGAATTCCTCTAGGAGAATCGCCGCCCCCTCGTTTTTCTCGTACGCGCCCTTCACAAACCCGTTTTCTCCCGGCACTCCGTTCATTACGATTAAGCGGTCAACCGAGTTAAGCAGGAACTCGAGGTCGTGGTCGACTACTAGCACGCAGGAGTTCTCGCTTGCTTTCTGGGAGAGGAGCTTGCTTAACTTAATCCTGCTTAAAACGTCGAGCATATTGCTCGGCTCGTCGAGGATAATCAGCGGCTTTTCCTGCGAGAGGGCGTTGAAGACGAAGGTTTTCTGCAATTCCCCGCCGGAAAGCTGTTTTAGCGAGAGGAATTCTAGTTTGCGCAAGTTCATTTCCTTCTCGAACGCTTTTTCAAACGGAGAGTCGGCGGAAAGATAGTCGCCGACTAGCTTGTCGGAACGCTCCAGCAGCTGGGGTTTTAGCGCGGCTTCGCCCGGGTTTTTTTCCGCGAGAAGCCTGCACAGCGTGCTCTTGCCTATTCCATTAGCGCCTGCTATGCCGACTACCTCCCCGTCGAACAGCGGAATGTCTGAATCGTTTTTAAGCTCGAACGAGCCTTGCTTGAAAGAGAGCTTTGGGACTATTGAAAGCTGCGCGTTTCCCTGCTGTGGGTTGTTCTCGCGGTATGCGATTGGCTCGCGGAATTTCACGTTCTCGCTTTTCAGCGTGCCGTCCAAAAACTGGTTTATCGCCCTGTCGGTCGCGTAGGGCTGGGAGACGATTCCGTAGCTCCCGCTCACTCCGTAAAGCACGTAGGAAGAATCGCACAAGTAGCTCATTAAGCTCAAATCGTGGTCTACAACAAGAACTTTCTTGTCCGAAAAGTGCTTTTTCACGAATTGGACGAAGCGAATTCGGTAAGCGTAATCCAAGTACGCGAGGGGCTCGTCGAGGACGTAGATTTCCTTCTTCTTGCTTAAAGCCTTGGCGAGAATAACCCGCTGGAGTTCGCCTCCGGACAGCTCGCTTGCTTTCTTTGGAAAGAGGGGCTGCAAGTCGAACTCGCCGATTATCTGTCCAAGCAATCCGTTCTCGTCGGCGGAGTCGAATAACTCGCGCACCGTGCCTTTAAGCGGCTTCGCGCTGATTTCCTGCGGCTTGTACACTACTTGCTTAAAATCTATTTTTGAAAAAAACTCTTGGGCTTCCTTTGAGGCAAGGCGCTTTGGCATCACTAATCCGGTTAAAATCGCGGTGTTCAAGCTCTTCCCGCACCCGTTCTCGCCGATTACCCCCGTGATTCCCTGCTTGGGCAAAGCCAGGCCGTATAGCGCGAACGAGTTTTCCCCATAGCGGTAGACCAGCTTGTCCTCAACCGGGGCTAGGAGGCGCACGATTTCAATCGCGTGAAAGGGGCAGCGCTTGATGCACAGCCCGCAGTCAACGCATAATTCCTCGGAAATCCACGCGGTTTTCCCGGGGCTTGCCATCACGCACTCCGCGCCCGCGCGGTTCACGGGACAGACTTTCTCGCACTCTAGGTTGCACGCCTTGGAGTCGCATAATTTTTTGTCAACAACGGCAACTCTGGAAACCATTTTTTTCAAACACCGCTAAAATAATTTAAGCAAATAAGCTAAGTATGGAAAAATATTGAGTTGGAACTAATATAAAATAGCCCACTGCGTTATCCAAAAACTTTGGTGGATTATTCCCTGCCTTAGCTTGTGGGTTGAATTTCCGCGTTTTTGCCGCAAAACGCAAAGGTTGTTATTCCACTTCGCTTTTTTTATTAGTATGTGCATTGAAACCAGTCAAATAACTAACTGGCGTGTTTTGCTCTCTTCGAAGCAAGATTTAAGCAATTTTGATGATCAAGTGGCTTTGATTGACGCTTTTTATTGCGGTGAGGAAGCTAAGCAAGGATTGGCTCGTTTGGAATCGTCTGAAGATTGGGAGGAGTTGCTGGATTGCGCCGAGTCCCGCCTTGCTGTTGGCGATGTGGCTGCAGCTGACCGCAACATTTCGCGTTCGCTCGAGTTGTCTAAACGCGAGCACGCTTCAGAAGATGCTTTGGCTAACGCTAGGGTCGCTTTGTTATCCGCGATAGCAGGAAAACCAGCAGGAATTTTTGCAACGCGTTCGATTGCGCGCTTGCAAGGCGCATTCAATGGCGGATCATACAAAACAAGTTTTCTGGATGACGTAAGTTGTTCTTCTGCCGCGCGGGGCATTGCAAGCTGCTTTGCCGACGCTATGGCTTTAGGCTGCTTGGAATTCAAGGAATCCTTGTGGCGGATTTTGGAGTTAATTCGCGCCGAAAAGTTAGATGAAGGGGATGTATTAATGGGTTTAATAGCCAGAAAACTAGCCCTCCGCAACGAAGTGCGGCCCACGTCAAAAGTATGCGTGGAATTTTCTGAACAGGTATTTAGGAATTTGAACGATAAATACGAGCGTTTCTTTACTGCGGTCCAAATTGGCGTGGCCAAAAGCGCGTTAGGCGACTTAAAGCAAGCCCACGCGTGGATTAGCCGCGAACTGCCTCACCCTGAAGAATTGACGTTGTTTCATGCGAGCACTTTAGCGCGCGCCAGCGCCCAGGCAGGCCTGCCTCAAACCGAGAATTTTATCGGGGAATTAAAACGAAGCGTTGGCTTATTGGAAAGGGAGTATCAACAGGCGTTGAACGAAGCCGAAAAAACCAAGGCTCAAGGACGAGGGCGGGTTTTGCAAAAGCGCCTGAATAAAAGCAATGACGCGGCGGAAAAAATGTTTTTCGTTGAAGAAGAGCTTCTCGCCGTCATACAAAATTTTATTCTGGCAGGGCACTTCACAAAAAATGCCGGTTACCTTTCCCAAGCTGAAGCTATGATTGAAAAAATCAACGGCCAAAACAAGCGCTTCAATCTGGAAATCTCGTTGGGAGAGGCCGAAGCGGCGTTAGGCGGCATTTCAGTTAAGGCCGCGGAAGCGCGTTTTTTTGCCTTGTTGGATAGCTACTCGGACTTTTTGAAGAAAAACAAGCAAGCCGTCGCCGATTTAGCGCTTGCATGCACGAGGCTGTTTTCTGTCACAAACAACGGCGGATTCGTGGTTCTTGTGTCTTCTTTGCTGACAATGCCGGACGTGCGTTTGAGTAAATTTGAAAAAAACGGTTTGGTTTTTGATT
The DNA here is from genome assembly GCA_016217775.1 of Microcaldota archaeon. Taxonomy (GTDB): domain Archaea; phylum Micrarchaeota; class Micrarchaeia; order Norongarragalinales; family UBA97; genus JACRGG01. The sequence goes on along the minus strand of JACRGG010000114.1, from coordinate 4,403 downwards.
GTCTACATCTGCTTCGGACAATGAAATCGGATGAAAAATGGGGCGTAACATTTTTTCGTTTTTAATGCGCTTTGATACTCCCGGCTCTCGCCTAAAATTTTACCTAAAAAAAGAGGATTGCTCAAGCGCCGATTCCGGGAATGGCGCCTCGGATTATTCCTAGGAGTCCGTTCGCGTAGCGCACTTTGTTGGTTGCGGTTGACTGCAGGTTGTTCTGCTGGATTTTCAATGAATTGATTTGCTCGCCTAGCGCGGCGCGCACCGTCAAGTCGTCGATTTGGCCGGTTAGCTTCTCCAAGTTGGCGACGGTCTCGTTTAATCTCCCGCCCTGCTCGTCAAAGTCGCCGCCTAAGCTCCTCTCGTTTTCCTGCGCGAAGCCAAGCAGCCACTGGGCTTGGTAAATGGGGTTGCCCGCGCCTTCCTTGGCCTTAAGGTGCTCGAGGTTGTCGGTGACGTTAAGCAATCGCTGCTGCTCGTATGAAATGATTGGCTTGAACTCGTCGTTTGCAAGCTGGCGCGTGAGTTCAAGCGCGGTCAACTCCTTGCCTATCGTAACTCCCCCCGCGAGCTGCTTTTGCACTATCTTCGAGGCGTCAATCGACCTTCGCACGTGGTCGAGCTTCGCGTCCTGCACGAATGAAAGGGCCTTCAAGTCGTTGAACTTGTCGGCTGAAACCATTCCCGAGTAAATGCGCAGTCCCGCGATTGTGAAAAAGCCGTCTATGCTCATCGCGTTTTTCAGCGAAACTTCTTCATCATCGGTTATTTCCTGCGCGGTTGCCACTATGACGGGCAGGCGCTCGCTTGTGGAAGTCAAGTCGTTGATGTCCTCGATTACTATCTTCGCCCTAAACTCGCGCATCTTGCAGAACTCGCCTACCTTCTTTTCAACAGCGGCCCTGATTCCGCCCGCGGTGGCAATTGACTTGCATTGGCTTAACTGCTTTTCCAAAAACGCCTTGCCCTCGCCAGTGCGCTTAATGCAGTCGTCGTACCCGCGCGTGGAGTCCTTGCAGAAGCGCTCGAATTGGGAGAGCTCGCGTTTAGCCCGCAGCTTGCAGACCTCGTCCGACTGGCTCTTTTGCTCGCCTATCCTCGCCTGCTGCTCTTTTGACTGCGCGCTGGCGCAGGACGAGACGAATGAATCCTTAGAGCAAAAATCTGTTGGCGCGGCGTTCCACGGGTTGTTGTAAGTAAACCCGCGTTCCTTGTTGTACTGGCAGGAGCGCAGGAAGCCGCGGTCTGAAAACATTCTTTCGGCCTCGCGCTTGCAGTTCTCCAAATCCCTTGCCGAAGCCTCGTCTGAAACCGCGTAGCCGCTGAATGGCTGCCCTGCTTGGCTCGCGCCGCTTACCGTGACTGAAACGGTTTGCGACTCGCAAGTCGAGGGAGTGTTGCGGTCGATGCAGCTTGTTATCGTGAAGGGGTAAGTCCCCGAGCCGAACACGTCGTTGTTTGTTGACGAGCCCATCGAGTGGTAAGTTGAGGTGTAAGTATTGCTTCCGCCAAAGCTCCTTCCAACCCCGCTTGGGGAAGTGTAGGAAAGCCACTGGGTTGCGGCGACCGCGGTGCTCCAAGTAATCGTCACGTAACCGCCAGCCGAACTGGAGGACCCCCCGCTGATTCCCGCGCTCGCGTAAGGAGTTGCGGTAGGAGTGGGAGTTGGAGTCGGGGTTGGAGTAGGCGTGGGCGTAGAACTGCTCGTGGGATACGGCGTTGCGGTTGAAGTTGATTGGATGGTGATTGTTGAAGAGTAGAAGAGAGTAATCGTTCCAGTGCTCGAGGTTACAGTCATTTTTGGCGTGAAAGACCCTGCGGAATAGAAGGTATGCGGGGTGCTGGAGTCAAAAGAGTTTCCTGCAGTCAAGCTCGGCCCCGTTCCGCTGTAAGTCGTCCCGTCGCCCCACTCTACCGACACGCTAAAGCCGTTGGATTGGACTGTCCCATAGTTTTTAACCCTGTAGTTGAAGTTGATTGAATTGCCGGCGTAAGAGCTGGTCATCACGGGAGTAAACGAGTCAATGCCCAAGCTGGCCGAGCCGATTGAGGTAGTCGGGGTGGGGGATGACGCGGTCGTCCCGCCCGTCAGGTAATAGCTGTTCGAGCAGCTAAAGTATTGAGTCGAGCCGGAACTAGTCGGCGCGTTGCCGTAAGCGTTAACGTAGTAACTCCCGGTGTAAGTGGACGGCCACGAGCAGGCCTTTACCGCCTTCGCGTTGCCGGGCGTAGTCACGACCGGGGTTATCCCCAAGCTTCCGCGAGTGTCGGAGCAGTCGACGAAGACTTGAAACGCGAGGTTGTTCACGTTTGAAATCATTACCTCCGCGTCAGGCGAGTTCGCGGGCTTTCCGGCCGAGTTCATCGTAATGTAGCACGAGGGGGAGCCGGAACCCGCAGTCGGGCTGGGGTAGGTTGACGCGGCCGGGTAGTAAGACGGGTATGCTGTTGGTGCGGGAAGCTGGGAGCACGCCGAGTCCTTGGTTATTTTTCCTTCGGAGAAATCGCGGTGGATTTGCCCGTTGTTCATATACAGGCACTCCTCGTACTTGCCGTCGTTGTTCGCGTCACAGCATCCAAGAGAGCCGCCGTTGGGGCAGTAATCCATTTTGCACGAGTACCCCCCGGGCTGGGCGTAAGTCGGGTAAGGCCCGCTTGTAGGCGCGGGGACAGTCGAGCAAGCCTGGTCCTTGGATAATCTTCCTTCAGCGTAATCGCGGTTAATGACGGGGTACGGCATATAATCGCATTCCTCAAACTGCCCGTTGTTGTTCGAGTCGCAGCAGCCGATTCCCGCGCCGTTGGGGCAAGTGGTGTACTTGCAGTTGCTGGGAGTAGTGTACGATGGGTTTGGGTACGGACCGCTTGTCGGGTAAGGCCCGGTCGGGTACGGGCCGTTGGTTGGGTAGGGCGGGGTGTAAGTAGGGGCTATGATTCCGCCGGCAGTGCATTTGGGCGGGAGCTTGCAGCCCCTGCTGTCTGAAATTGGTATTGTCTGGCCGCCGGATTTAATGCAGTCGTCAAACCAGGATTGGGGCGGCTCTTTGTACTGCGGGCAGGCGTTAGGCTGGTTTGTTGAAACCGGCCGGGACTGGTCGTAGCACTTTTGCTTGCACGAGGCGTACTCCGGGGACGAGGTTGAGATTGAAGCGCAGTTTTTCGCAACGCATTCTTCAGACGAGCCGGAAAAGCCCGGTCCTTGGCAGCCGGGACCCTGGCAGGGACTGGCGGACGGACCGTAGCCCCCGCCGTCGGGCCTGTTGTTGCGCATTCTTGAAGTGCATTGGGTAATAAAGTCAATCTTGTCGCACGAGGGCTCCATCCTGTCCGGGTTTTGGCAGCGCTCGAGAAAATCGTATTTGTTCCTAATCCAGTCCTCCTCGCAGCGGTACTTTGAATCCGCTTCCTGGTAAGACGCTTGGTACTCCAGCTCGCTGTTGAACTGCTTCTTGCAGTAATTAATGAAATCGGCTTCGTTCGGCGGGCACGAGAGGGCGAACGCATCTTGCTGGCCGGGCGCGCCAAAACCGCCTACTTTAGGCCCTTCCTTTATCTGCGAGCAGAATCCTTCGGACTCGCTGATTTTCGCGAGCCCCTCTTCAATGGGCTGGCAGAACGAGCTTAAGTCCTCCGTCTCGTCGACGTAGCTCATCGCCAAGTCAACCAACTTGCTTTGATCCGAGCACTTTGCGGCCAAGTCCGACTCGTCGTACTGCGAGAAAATCTGCTCGCCTAACCGGCCAAGAACCATTTCCTCAATTGGAATGCCCCGAAAATCGTTGAAGCCGTTGTAGTCAAACCCGCTTGGCCCCCCGTAATTGACTGGGCGGCGGGACTCCTGGACTACCTTCCTCTTCAACTCCTCGGGAAGATTGTCGCGCGCCCACTGGTTGCACGCCTCGCCGTTAGACGGGTCAGAGCAGTACTTGTCGCACTCCGCGAAGTTCTTGCATCCTCCGGGGCCGCTGCCGATTTGCGAAAGGACTTGCTCGAGTTTTTTCTTCTCCTTCTCCTCTAACTGCAAGTTTCGCTTCTGGAAGTCCTCCGGGCTGGGGCCGCCAAAGTTGGGGCCGCCTTGACCGCCCGATGAAGACGCGCATTTTTGCTTGCACACTGAATAGCCGGGCGAGGATGAAGGAGGGCAGTACTGCGCGACGCACTGGTCGGGAGTCAATCCCTGCGGACCGCCAAAGTTGGGACCGCCTTGAGAACCACCTTGGGGGCCAAAACCACCCTGGCCGCCTTGAGGACCGTAAGAACCCTGCGGGCCAAAACCGCCAGAACCTCCTTGAGAACCAAAACCATCAGGACCAGTCGAGTAACCGCCTTGAGAACCAAAACCATCAGGACCAGTCGAGTAACCGCCTTGAGAACCAAAACCATCAGGACCAGTCGAGTAACCGCCT
>JACRGG010000020.1 GCA_016217775.1 Microcaldota archaeon | reverse complement strand
GAAAACGAAGAACTAACACGAATAATCCTACACAATTTGCGTCAAATGAACACCGCATACTTTGAAGGCAAAATAACCCTCAAATCATTTTGACGCAAAGCCCCGCTTAAACGCAGGTTTTTTAAGCCCGGGCTGGCATTAGTTATTTAGTTGGAATCAAATAGTTTTTTTAGAGTGCAACGATTATGGGGGAAAGCAAGTTTTCGTACGAAACCGCTTTAGCCGCGCCTATTTTTAAAAACGCGGATTTAAGCGCTCTTGCCTCGCCCCTCGCGCTAGTTCTATCAGTTGCCCTAACAGTTAGCCTAGTCGTATTGCTGTTGGTATGACGGCCAGCGCCTTTTGTTTAACTCGGAAAAAAACCGAGTTTTGAAGGTTGAAGAAGCTGGCGAATTACGTTTTGCTAGTGCAAACCGCGCGAAAATGCGTTAAGCAAAAAACTTTTTGCAAAAAAACAAGTAAATCTTTTTTTAAACTTTTGCAAAGAATTCGGTAAATTAGCGAGACTACTTTGGTTTAGTTTCAAGGAGTATTAATAGTGAAAAAATGAGTGGAGGGAGAGGGTATGGAGAGGATGAGTGGCGCGAGAGTCGTGGTCGAGGCGTTGAAGAAGGAGGGAGTCAAGCACTTGTTCGGCTACCCCGGAGGAGCGAATATGCATATTTACGACGCGTTGTACGGCGAGGAAGAAAACATTTCGCATATTCTAGTGCGCCACGAGCAGTGCGCGGCTCACGCGGCCGAGGGGTACGCGCGGGCGAGCGGAAAAACCGGGGTTTGCCTAGCGACTAGCGGCCCGGGGGCGACTAACTTGGTTACAGGAATTGCCGACGCTTACTTGGACTCGGTTCCAATCCTCGCGTTAACGGGGCAGGTTCCAACGAATTTGATTGGCGGCGACGCGTTCCAGGAAGCCGACGTTTTCGGAATGCTGATGCCGGTCACCAAGCATAATTACAAGGTGTTGGACGCGAAGAAACTCCCGCGTATTCTAAAAGAGGCGATGACTCTTACTAGGCTAGGCCGCCCGGGGCCTGTTGCAGTGGATATTCCCAAGGATGTTCAAAACGCGTTGATTGACTTTAATTACCCCGATTCGATAGTCATCGATGGGTACAAGCCTCAAGTGCGCGGCCACCCGGAGCAAGTCAAGAAAGCCGTTGAAATGCTCGTGAACGCCGAGAAGCCCGTGATTTTGGCGGGCGGGGGAGTGGTTTCCAGCGGCGCGCACCAAGAACTAACCGCGTTGGCCGAGGCGTTAATGGCGCCGGTTGTGACTACGCTGATGGGCAAAGGCGCGATTTCCGACTTGCACCCGTTGTGCTTAAACCAAGCGGGGATGCACGGGCGCGTGGTTGCCAACTGGGCGTTGAATAACGCCGACGTGTTGTTTTGCATCGGAGCGCGCTTTGACGACAGGGTGACGGGTGACTTAAAGCACTTCGCGCCAAACGCGAGGGTAATCCACGCGGACATTGACCCCGCCGAGATTGGAAAAAACGTGGAAACCGATTTGCCCAGAGTGGGGGATGCGAAAAACGTTTTGGCGCAAATGCTGTCGGCATTGTCTAACAGGAAATTTTTGAGCGCGGACAACGAGTGGAGAAGGCGGGTGAGGGAGCTCAAGGAGGCGTGCTCCTGTGACTTTAATTTAAGCGGCCACCCGATTAAGCCGCAGAAAGTCGTGCACTTGATGAACAAGCTGCTGCCCTCGGATGGGATTTTGACTACTGAAGTCGGCCAGCACCAAATGTTTGCAATGCATTTTTTCAAGGCGAGAAGCCCGCGGCAATTCATTTCAAGCGGGGGCTTGGGGACGATGGGCTTTGGCCTGCCCGCCGCGATTGGAGCAAAAGCCGCAATGCCGGAAAAGACAGTCGTAGACTTCGCTGGCGAGGCGAGCCTGCTGATGGTGAACCAAGAATTCGCGACTAGCGTCGACCACAATCTTCCCGTCTCGGTTGTGATGCTCAACAATAATTGGCTGGGAATGGTGAAGCAGTGGCAGAAAATGTTTTTCGAAAAAAGGTATTCCTTCACTCACCTAGGAAAGACGCCTGATTTCGTGAAGCTAGCGCAAGCCTACCACGCAAACGGGCAGAGAGTCGAGCGCGAGAGCGAGTTGGAGGAAGCAATCAAGCGCTCGATGAAAAGCGAGGTTGCTTTCTTGGTTGACATAGTAGTTGACTGCGAGGAGGACGCGCTGCCGATGGTGCGTGGCGGGGGGAGAAACGACGATATGATTCTCGGCCCCGCGTGCCCAAGAGTTTAAACGAGCAGCGGGTAATATGGGAAAGACGGATTAGAAAAGCAACGAGCGATATGAAAAAGACGGATTAGAAAAAAAGAGACGGAGGGGGCGTTATGGCTTGTTATGGAAAGAAAAGTTAGCGAGGCGGCCGGCTCGCGGTCTTTGATTAGCCTGGTTGTGAAGGACGAGGTTGGGGTGATGCAGAGGATTTGCGGGGTGTTCTCGCGCCGCGGGTTCAACTTGGACTCTATTACGGTGGGCTCGACGGGCGAGGCGGGGCTTTCGAGAATGACTATAGCAACTAGCGGGAGCAAGAAAAGCGAAGAGCAGGCAATAAAGCAATTGTCGAAATTAATTGACGTGATTAAAGTTTCTAGGCTT
>JACRGG010000111.1 GCA_016217775.1 Microcaldota archaeon | reverse complement strand
GTGGTTTTTTTAATGAAGGCAAGTTTTTCGTACGTGGTGCGCGCCCACAAGACGCGCGGCTCGCGCAACAAAAAAGAGTCGGTGCTTGGCAGGATAGTCTCAAGCTCGCTGCGGGCGTTCGTCGGAAAAAAAGTGCGCGTACGCGTCGAGTCTAAATAACTTGCGTTTTTGCTCAATTCACGACCCAAGGGGGTTCTCCCCACTTAGTTCGTGACAAGCGTCTTAGGGGGCTTTGCCCACTGACACCCTTGGGTTCATACCCCCAAATTTCTTTTTCCATTACACGCGTCAAGCGAAGCTTGACGGTGCCCATTCAAACTCTTTGTTTGAATCGGGCTGCTTTTTCTTTGGAAAAGAAAAAGGATTAGCCCAAACCCCCCGAGGTTTGGAATCCCATTCCTTCAGGTATGGGCGGGTTCGCAACGCCATCTTTTTTTATTGCTATGAAACCCGCTCCTTTAGGTGTGGGTAATTCATTGCGTTTAAAAACAAGCATATCCAAAGGAAATCAGTATGAAAGTATTTTCTTGTTCTGAATGCAATTTCCGCTTCCAATCCGAAGAGCTAAAGCCCTGCCCGCGCTGCGGGAGCGAGACGACAGCCGAGTTTAACACCGCACTCGATACGCGGCGCGTGAACGAGGGAAAGGAAGGGTGGAAGGGATTCCACTCGAACGCCATCAAGACCTGCCCCAAATGCAACGGGGCGGACTGGGATTTTAATTACAAGCGCAAGGAAAAAACCTGCAAGAAATGCGGGGAAGTCTACCCCCTCCCGCGAAGAATGGCGTAACGCGGCTAGTTGAGCCTGATTACGTTCCCGCGCCCGCTCTTTGTTTTCCTCAATTTCCCCAACCCCTCAAGGTTAGTGAGAACCATGCTTATCTTGCTCTCCGAGTAAGGAAGCGCCCTGCGCAATTCCTTTTGAGTCGCGCTCCCCCCGTTTTTTTCAACGAATTCAAGCACGTCCTTCTCCTCGCGGTGCAATTCAACGCGCTTTTCCCCGCTTCTTGCAGTCGCTTCTTCAGCCGGTTTTTCAACAACCCTTATTCCATCATTTTTCCCGTTTTTTTTCCTCAAGCGCGTAAAGTAAATCGCGCCCGCGGCAACGGCGAGAACAACGGCCGCAACGGCGTAGTAATAGCCTGGGGTTTCATTTTTTTCCTCAACTTCCTCCAATTGCGTTTCGTTTATTGCCTGCGTGTCCAGCTCGTCGAGAAACTCGGTTTCCTGCAAGAACGGCTCGGAGTCGATTCCAAGCAAAACCAAGTCAAAAACAACGCCCGCCCCGCCCACAATTATCGTCTGGTTGAATTCGTAATCCGCGCTTGAAGCGATTTTGGCGCGAATCTCATACTTGCCCTCTTGCGCCTCGAACGAGTAAGACCCGTTTTGCGCCACTTGGACTTGAGTCGAGTTGAAGCCCTCCAATTCGATTATCGCCTTGCCTACCTTCTCCAGCCCCGCGCCGTAAACCGTTCCGTGTATTAGCGCGGCGGAGGCAAACCAGATTAGCAGCACGATGATGAGAATCGCTTTCTTCACGCTTTTTTTCTTGATTCTCCCACTTTAAATCCCTTTTTGCCCAAACCGGGTTTTCCTGAAGCTTTAAGGCAAGCTAGGGGCGCGCGTGAAGCTTCAAAGCCGCTTGCGGCTGAAAGAATGCTTATAAACTAACCCCGCGGCAATATGTGTTAGGTGATATTGAATGAAGTTTTTTTCAACAATTGTTTTCGCAGCCCTGCTGTTCGGCTTGCTTGCAGTGGGTGTTGGCGCCGATGAAGTCAATTCAACCGACGCAGCTGCAACCGATGGAACGGCAATAGCCGCATCCGCAACCCCGGCAATAGGCGGTTTGGACAAGGCGGTTGGAAGCCGCGGCTTGGCTGACAAGCTAAGGGAAGGAATCGCAAAAAACCCGGATTTGGGAAAGAAATTGGGTGGGATTAAGGATTCAAAACCGGCCTTGGCCAACGCGGCTAAGGCATTGGCAGTCGCTTCCCGCGCGGCCGTGAAGGAAAAAAGAGAGGCTTTCGCGCAAGCCAAGGAAAAGCTAGAGAGGCAGAAAAAGCAAGTAAGAAAGCTCGCCGTCAAGGCCTACGCGAAAATGGACGGCTCTGAAAAACAAGTTTACAAGCAGGCGGTTTTCGCCGTAGTCGAGAATCACTTCGGCAAGATACTCGCCGCCTTGGAGAAGCAAATCGCGCAGGGCGACTTGGATGCGGTTGAAGTGAGGGAATTCATAGAAACAAAGAAAACCGAGTTTAGCGCAGCCTCCAACGTTACTGAAAAGCGCGCGGTAGTCGCTCAAGTCAACGCAAAGTGGCTTGAGTACCAAAAGAAGGCCCGCGAGGGGCAGCTTTCGCTGAAAATAGCGAACGCCACGGCGAAGGCAACGCAGATTCTCGAGAGGATAAAACTGGCTTCGTCCGCCTTGGCTTCCAAGGGATTTAACACCACCCGCCTTGACGCGCAAATCGCTTTGGCGCAAAAAGCCATTGCAGGCGTCGGCGAGCAGGGAATCAGCCTAAAACAGGCCCGCTGGAGGCTCGCAAGGGTGAATGCTATTTTCGCCCATCTTAAAGTGGCGCTCATCCGCACGATAAACAAGCAGGACGTGCAGGTGCCGTCCGAGGAAGCGGAGCCGGAGTTTGAAGAAACCGAGGGGATAACCCAAGCCGAGGCGCCATCCGAAGCGGATTCTGCAACAGCACAGCCAAGCGCGCAGGCGACTGCAATCGAGCAGGCGCAGGCAACCGCAGAGGCGTCAAGCACTCCAAGCGTTGAGGCAAACGCATCGCAGGCGGCTGCCGCCGCAACGGTTGAAGCCACTGCTTCCGCAACAACCGCGGCGGACGCCAGCGTTTCCGCAACAGCGGATGCCAACGCCACTGCCATCGTAAACTCGTCTTGAGCAATTGCGGCAGTTTTTTCCCTTTTTTTTATTTTATTTTTTTATTATTCCTTTTTCACAAAGCTATTTAATCCAGTTGGCTGTTTGAATAAGAGTATATAAAAATTTTTGTTATAGGGTGGTTGGTTTGAAGTTATTTCTTTTAGCGCTTGTTTTCACAAGCCTGCTCGTACTTGGCTGCGCGAGCAACAACGGCGGCACCGCGGCTTCTGCAACGCCTTTCCCCTCGGTTGCCGCAACGCCCGCCGCTTCGGTTGACGCTTCCGCCGTCGCCAGTGACATTGACTCTGCGATAAGCGACTTGAACGAGACTGCGGGCTCGATTGAGGAAATAGAGATTGGAGCGCTCAACGACTCGGAATTAGGCGAATTAAGCTAATTTTTTTTCTTTTGCTTCTTTGTTTTCAGTTTCCCGTTTTCAGCTTTCTGTTTTTTGCCTGTTTTTTTCTAGAACTAGATTTGCTTAAGCAAGTCCATCGTAAGCACTATCAGCAGGATGATTAGCAGCCCAGCCGAAGTTATCAGCACGATGTCAAAAGCGTTTTGCCCGCGTAGTTTCATTATGCTTGTCCCCACTAACCCTATTGTTTCTTTAATTGCCTTACGCGACGTCTAATGGCGTCATTTGCTTGCCGTGGCAAACCATCTTGTCCTTAAGCGACGTTCTTTTCTGCTTCTTGCCGCACTTGATGCAGTAGTACTCCAGCCCGCCCTTGCCGATTGAGGCGCCCGTGTTCTCGCCTTCATTGTCCTCGTACTCGTCGCGGAAAGTGGATTCCTCCGCGGCTTCCTCCTCGTCCTTCTCGAACTCCGGGTCATCCTCCACATCCGCGCCTTTTGCCATAATTGTTTTCACTTCTATTATCAGTAAATAACTATGGATTAGTTTTTAAATGATTTGAAAAGAAGAACGGGCTGGGAGTAGGGCAGTAAATTAAATAAAAAATAAAACAAAAAAAGAAAAAAAAATGCTTTGCCGGCGGCTTACTTGTTCGACAGCTTGTTTTTCTTCACGAACGCCCATATTTTCTTGGTCATTTCGCTCGGGGTTATTGGTGACGAGCCGAAAATGCTTTCTGCAGAGTCGTCGCAGCCTTTGAAACTTATGGTGTATCCACCAAATGCCTTCTTTGCTACCATTGTATCCACCTTCTACTTGTTTTTAACAACAAAAATTATCGTTGTCTAGAAAACTAGACTCAAAGAAAGTATATAAACCCGCCCCCAAGAGGGAAAAAAGGGTTTTTACGTCTAGAAAACGGCTAAAAAACGCTTTGCACGTGACACGTGCAGAATGGCTATTTCAAGTATTCGTACGCGCCCTTTCCCTTAAGCTCTAAATACTTCTCGCGGGTTATTTCTATTCTCGCCGCGCCCTTGGTTTCAGGCTCAAAACCCATTCGTGAATATTTTTTCATTCCTTTTTTCGACAAGACTATGATTGCCAAAACTTTTTCCGCCTTTTTTTCCTCAAACAAGTGTTGCAGCCTGCGTTGTATGAGTATGTTGGCCAAATCTAGTTGAGGCGCTTCTTTTTGTCTGAATTGGGGTGGACGTACAAATGCTTTAATTCACCAAGTTTTGTGCGGGCATCAAATCCCGAAAAGCCTACTCCCGCAATTTTTCCATCAACCTTTACCACAAACGAACCGCTTTTCTCTTCACCGCCCATTTTTATGAATTTTTTTATGAAAGGATTGCTAGGGCGGTTATTGAGTTTTTTCAAATGCCTTTCTTCCAACTCGCCGATTTCCACGCGCATTTTTTTCCAGCCTTTTAAAAAAGCAGGGTAAGGGAGTTGCACCCTTCTATTCCGCTCTGCAGGCGGATACATCGCTGCTCTGCCAACCCTGCGCCAAATTTTTGTGGAACTTTGCCTTAAAATACTCTTTCATTTGCCGGCCGGTTTTTTACGCTGTGCGGGTGTTTGTCTGTTGAATTACTTTCTTCCAAGGATTTTCAGCGCGCTTCCAATCGCGTTGTCGTACTCCTTCATTCCCTCGGCGTTTTTCCTGCGCTTGAAGCCGAACACGAATATTATCCCCAAGGCGGCGCCAATCAAGTGCACGGTAATCGTGCTTGGCGTCTTCTCCTCGGTTTTCTTTCCCTCGACTATTTGGGTTTTGGCTGCCTGCGCCTGCGCGAGCGTCGCGTTCGCCGCCTTGGCTTCAACCGTCTTGTTTTCCCTGATTAGCTGCGTGACTTTAACCTCCAACTGCTTTTGTTCGACGTTCACCTGCTCCAAGCGCACGGAGTAAACCGCGGCCGTAGCGGGGTAGACCGCGTAGTAAATCAAAAGAGGGGTTATCAGCAGCAGCAAAATCGTCTGCTTTGGCTTTAACAGCATCGCCGCGCCCATCATTCCCGAAATCGCGGCGCTTGCCCCTATTAACCCAGCGCCCGGGGTGATGAGCGCAAACAACGCGCTGGAGAGGACTCCCGCGAAGATAAACAAGGCAATCAAGTCCATCGCGCTTATGGCTAATTCCAGTATTATCCCAAACGCGATTAGGGGCACGAGGTTTCCAAACAAGTGCTGCAAGCCAACGTGTATGAACAAGTGCGTAACCGCGCTTAACGGGTTGTTGTTTAAGTGGAACGCGAGGCGCTCCATCGTAGGGCCCGGGATGTACAATGACGTGCCGGCTAGGAAGAAGTACGCGGCTAAAAGCGACAATGACAATAGGGTGGTTGCGTACGGCGGCTTCATCGGGTATTCCTTTCGCAAAGACTGCGTTTTTAGTAAGCGCGCGGTTTGTTAAAAAAGCTTGTTAAGAGAGGTTTGAATAATTGGGTTTTTTAGGGTTTTTGTTATTGTAAAAAATTTTTTTTGTGGCAAAACGCGTCTAAAATCACGTTCATCGCCTTGTTTTTGCCAAGGAGAGT
>JACRGG010000113.1 GCA_016217775.1 Microcaldota archaeon | reverse complement strand
GAAACGCTTATCTTCTCGTAGTCGCCAAGCGGCTTTTTGGAATCAAACGGGAGGAAGAGGAAGTACGGGTCGGCGGCGACGTACAACCTCGCGCTCTTACCATTTCTGGTCTTCACGAACAGCCTGATTTGCGACGAACCGTTTCTCGCAACGAAGTCAACGTCAGCCAAGTACGCCTGCATAAAAAAAATAAGCCAGCCAATCGTTAAAAACCCGAGCGTTTTTTGCAATAGCCGGCGGGCGTTTTCTTTCAAAGAAAAACAAGCGCTTTTAAAGTAAAATCGCGTTACTGCGATTATGATTGAGAAAGCGAGTGCGGCGGCGGCAGTTCAAAACGACATTCACACCCTAGACTCGAAGATAACGCTCATTACGCAAAAACTGCAGACTATCGAGAAGAATATGGAGGTCATCGGCCGCACGATGATAGCGCTTAACGAGCGGATTAAAAAACTAGAGTCGTCGAAAACCGATTCTCCACTGACGGCAAGCGGAAAAATAGACCACGAGCAGATGCAAAAGCTGTACGCGACAAAACAGGAATTAAACGAGTTGAAGTACGTGCTCAACTCAATCAACCCCCTTGAGTACGCGAAGATAGGCCAAGTCAGGGAGTTAATAGAGGAAACCCTCTCCACCGAGAAGACAAAAAAATACTCGGACCCGGACAAGGAAGACACCCGCGGGCTGATGGAAAAAATCTAGTCAACTAATTCAATTCGAGCACAAACTCGCTTGCCAAAACTTTTTTTATAAGTAGTTTAAAAAAAATACTATTTCTTTCCCGAGTGCTTTTTTTCCTCGTGCTTGTGGTGGATTAACTTGGGCTTCTCCACTTTAGGCGCGTTCAAGCCCACGTGGTGATGCGGGCTGGTGGGGTGCGCGGTGATTAACGGCTTTTCAACAACTCCATCCGAGGCTTCCCCCCCGGCTTTGCCCAACTGCGGCTTGAAAACCATAGCCTGCTGCCCCGGCTTTCCCTTGAGCGAGTCCTCGATTTGGCGCTCGATTGAACTGATTTTCTCCCCAAGCGGCTTTAATGAAAAGTGCGGGAAGCGAATCGGGGGCTTTGACGGCGCTGGAACAAGAGCGGCTGGCCGCATTGGCTGGACGCCCGCGTTTAGCTGGTCTTTGGGCTTCTCGACAGCCGGCTTTATGGCGGATTGCGGCTGCAGGAACGGCTTTTTCTCCGCCATTAATTCCGGCACCAGCGGCTTTTCCTGCGGGCGGGAGAACGGAGAATCAATGTGGGGAAAATTAAATGCGGGAAACGACTGGCCGGATGACAAGACCGGCTTTTTCTCAACCTGCTTTTGCCCCATTGGGCTTTGAGCCAAGGCGGGCGGCGCGGGGGAAACAGGCTTTTTTTCAGCAGAAGGCAATCCGTGAAATTCCTGCGTTGCGCACGCGCTGAAAGTGGGGCGGAGTTTAAACCGCGCGCCCTTCTCGCCATGGTAGGAAACAACGTAATCCGATTCCACGGATTCAAGCGCGAGTGAAACGCCGGAGAAAACCTTCAAGTCGAGAAAATTATCCGCGCACACGACTGCATAAACCCCGGATTGCGGGAGCTTCTCCAAAAGCGAGATTACCTGGGGCGACAAGCTCGAGACCGGCTCGTTGATTACAACCAGCGCCTTAAGCGTCCCGCCCGCAGCGGGAAGCGAGGACAATAAAGAGGAGATAAACAGGTTTTTCAGCCGCGCGGAGTACTTCGACAAGTTCACGCGGTACGCCTTGCCAATCCCCTCGTGCCACGGCACCAGGATTTCAGCCGAAGAGTTTTTTGAAAACAGCGCGGGAAACAGCTTGCTTACGACCGACAGGACGCGCGCCGCCCTATTCAGCGCGAACTGGGGGACTTGCTTAGTCTCGTGAATCGAGGAAAGCTTTTTCTCCAAGTCGCTTAACGAATTAAGCTCGCCCTTCTCCTTGAACGCGGCTTGAATCAACTGCGCAACGCCGCTTTTTTCCACTCCAATGGATGAAATGAAGCTGTCCGCGTCAACTTGGTTGAGGTCAATGTACAGCCCGTCCCCCAGGGAATACTCCTTGTACGGGTAGCCAAGGGGCATCGCGAACATCTTAAATGCGGGAAAATCGCTTGAATCCGGATTAGCCCTGGCAAGGCCGGAGAACGAGTCGGACGAGTCGAAGAAAATTACGGGAACGCCGTTTGAAAGCGCGCACTCGGCGAGGACTTGCGCCCCGGCCATCCGCTCGCCGATACTCCCCCCGGTTACTGCGGAAAAAGAAAGCGAGTCAAGCCGCGTTTTCACAAGCGTGCCGTCTTTTTCCGCGCCGATAACGCACTCGACTAGCAGCTTGCGCTCGCTTTTGTGAAGTTGAGCCGAGCCCGCGAGTGAAAACAGCATAAAGGGGTCGCCGAGAAGCAGTTGCTGGTCGTCGCTCTCCAAGTCCGCGAATTCGCGCGCGGCAATGCGGTTGCTCCGCGCGTAGTCCTGAATAAAGCCGTCGACCGAATTGACTTCGCCCACTTGCTTGGAGAGCGCCTCGCTCATCTCGCGGTCGGAGTACTTGACGTAGGCGGGGGACGCGGAGACGAACATAAACGCCGAGTATCCCTCCGAGCCGGTTTTCGACTGGAATGCAATCTCGCGCTTTTGGTTTTGCGCAAAGCGCGAAAAATCCCCGTCGACTTTGAAGACTTTCTTCAAGAACAAAAGCGCGCCCGTAATCTTGTTGTCAACGCGCTCGAACATCACCAAAAGCAGGAGCTTGTCCTTATTAGTGTACAAGCCAATCGGGTAATCGCCCCACTGGGCATTCACCAGCCTAGCCCACGGGCCGAAAGGCAGGTCTACATCCATATAAAGCCTTACGCGAAAGCGGTTTATAAGATTAGCTAAACCACAATGGGCTAAACCTTTTTCTTTGGGAAAGAGAAAACAGCCCAATTCAAACAAAGAGTTTGAATGGGCACCGTCAAGCTTCGCTTGACGCGTGTAATGGAAAAAGAAATTGGCGCGAACCAAATTATTGTGATTCGATTAAGCGCGCAGCAACTCGCTTCGCGCCTGCTCCAACTGGTTTCTCGCAACGTCCTGCTTGTGCTTAAGAGGGCCGACTAAAGACGATGAGAACTTGATTGCCATTAATTCCTCGTACACTTCGTTTAATTTCCCGAAATAATAGTCGGCTTGCGCCTTGTCGCCGTTTTTAAGAGCGATTTGAATCGCGCGGCGCAATTCCCCAACGCAGTCCGCCAAGCCGTTTAAGTAAGCAACATTATCCACGCCTAGCTCTTGGCGGGACGGAAAATCTTTTTTCTCAACAGCGCACATTAGGCACGAGAGCTCGACGAATTCCTGGTAGGCGATTGCGCAAGTGTTTCGAAACTCCGAGTCGATTTTAGAGAGGGCGTTTACTTGCCCCTCGACGGATGAAAGGGATTTTTTCGCGGACGGCAAATCGTTTTGGTGCAGTAATTTAATGGCCTTCGCGCACTCGCGCACTATCGCGCGCGTCGACTCGAGCACCACGGACTGCTTGCGCTCCTTCTCCTCCAACACGAGGGTAATCTCGCTGATTGAATCGCTTAACTTGCTCATAAGTAATTTCACTAAAGAGTCTCTTGAATTCCCGCTCATTTAATTGCTTTGGTTTAAAAAAAAACCGCACTAAGCAGAATGCGAAACATCAAATTGAAAACACGAAAGATTACGCGATATTGCATACTACTCTTGAATCCGGCAATGGCCGTGCTAGTTGCTCCATTATAATTGGTCTTTGCTCGATTAGTTGATTTCGATAAACAGTTTGGAACATAAGCCTTAGCTCAAGCCTGTTTTCTTCTATGTTTGCTTTAAAACGCCATTGGCGAATGTTTCTAAGCGATTCTTTACTGAAGCCAAAAAATTGAGAAGCATCAAAAATTTGGATTCCGACAACGAAGTTTTCTTTATCAAAATCAATCACGAAGCGAACGAATTCCATTGACTTAGCGTATTCCCTGTCTTTAACCTTAAAGAATAGGATATCGTTTATATAATCGTAGTCGGATTCCCCAGCCTTTTTTAATTCTCTAGAAATTGCTGACATAATCATCCCCTAGGCACTTGAGTTATATCCAATACATAAAAGGTTATTATCTTTATTACGGACAGTTCAAACGTTACCACTAATTTGATTACTGCAGACTTGTCTTTATAATGATAGCATAATGCATAATTGCCGTTGCCTTGTATTCCGGCCCTGATTGGAGTTTCAGAAAGCAGGATTTTTTTCAAATCATCACACGAAAAAATTCTCTCTGTTTTTCAGACAAGCGAAAAAACGCGTGGTTAGTACACCCTATATTTGTTGAACCAAAGCCGTTAAGAGAGGTTTGAATTATTCGGCGTAAACTGATTTTCGGAGGTAAACGTTTATTTTCTTCCTTGTAGTAATGATCTGCGAGGTGTGTTTACTTGTCAAAAATTGGTGCAATTCGTTCATTAGGCTCTTTTGAGGTTGAAGAAAAATACTCTAGAG
>JACRGG010000112.1 GCA_016217775.1 Microcaldota archaeon | reverse complement strand
CGTTCGGCTATTTGGCGCTCTCCTTTAGCATTCCCTCCTTTTCCCAGTTCGAGAAGGAAGAGCGCCTCGGCTACTCCACGATTGCCGGCATCGCGCTGGTCTTGCTCGCGCTAGTTCTCGACGCCATCGCATTCGGCTTTGAGAACGCGCTGCGCGCTAAAGGCTTTTTTCCAATCTGGCTTTTAGTCCTCGCCGCCGCCGTAATTTTGTCAACGAATGCCTACTCGATTATCTTGAAAAAACCGCTTGTGCTTGGGCAAAGGCAAGTTGTTTCAGCCTCCGCGGTTGACGACATTAAGAAGCAAATAGAGCTGATTGCGCAAAAAGAATCAGAGGAGCAAAAGCAAGCTCTCGCGCGCAAGGCTCTTTCAGGCGGCGCTCCTCCGTGGGTTGTTCGCGACGAGCTGGCCAAAAAACAGGAGGGGAAACTGCTGCCTCCAGCAAAGTTTTCAGGCGGCAAGGCGATAATCGACTCGATTGCGCAAAACGCGGGCGGCGAGGGAATCGAGCAGCCCCTTATTGAAAATGATTCGGGAAAGACGCAAGAGCCAAGTCCGGCCAACGCCCAGCTGCGCGGCAAGGAGCGGCAGCCAAGCGCGCAACCGCTTTCAACTAAAGAAACCGCGCCATCGGCTTCAAGCAATAAGGAAAAGCAAATCAAGTTGGTTGAACAAAAGGAATTAGAGGAAGAAAGCAGTAGCAATGGTGTGAATTGATTTATGGACGACTTGCCTCCCGCGCCGACCCCGCCTTACGCGAAGAAACAAGAGCACAGGCTGTACTTGCGCCCGCCTCAAGAACAGCGCGGCGGCCAGCCTGTAATTCCTTCTTCCCCCTTGCCGCCCCGCCCGACGCCTCAAGCAAGCGCATCCAATCCGCAAGCTGATTCGCGGCAAAACAAGGTATCCGATTTTTTTGCACCCCAAAAACAAGAGGTTATGCAGTTAATTCCGCAATCCGGCGGCAAGCCCCCGTGGATGCGTGGCGAGCAGGGCAATCAGCCGCAAAAACAGCCGCCTCAACCCCCCGCGCCAGCGCAGCCGCCAGTGCTTGGACGGCCAAAAACAGTTGAATCAAGCCGGCCAAGGCAGTCCGACGCCCCTCCGTGGGTCGCCGCTTCAAGCGAGGAGAAAAAGCAGGAGTTTAGGAAAGAATTACTTGGCGGGCAGTCAATCGAGAAGCCAAAGCCCGCGCCTAAATCCCCTGCACAAAGCCCCTCGAAAGGCAAGGACGTTGACAAAACCATTGCCGAACGATTGTTTGGAAAACCCTTCGCATCGCTTGAAAGAAGGAGGGAAGAGCCGGTTGCGTTCGACCCACAGCCTTCGCATTACACTGAATTGCCCAAACTGCCTTCCCCCGGCCAAAAGCGGGCCGAGCCAACAAAAATAGCAGTACAAAAAAGCGTTGAGCCGGCAAAGCCTTCGATTATTGTTCAAAAACGGGAACAGCCTGCGTATGCTAAAGAAGACTCGGACAGGCTGGAGAAGCTTCGTTCAATAAAGCAAATCACGCTACAGCCGCCTCTTCCCCCAATTGCAGGCGGCAACAAGGAGCAAAATCGCGGGGGAATTCAAGGCGACATACTGGCGGCCGAACAGGAGTTGTTCAAGCTAGAGGACAAGCTCTCGCGCGTGAACAAGGAAATCTCGTTGCGCAAAGAAGAGCTCGACGAGAGGCGGTACGAGCAAAAGCAGATGCTCGAGCAGGCAGAGGAGGAAAGGCTGCTTGAGGAGGAGCTTGAGGAAAAGTCGCGGAATTTGCGCGAGCAGTCCGACAAGACCAAGGAATTGCTGGAATCGCTTGAGAAAAAACTCGCGTTGGTCGAGAAGCAAGTTTCGCAAAAACAAACGCAATTGCGGCCGGCAATTGAGCAGCCGGCGATTGAAAAAACCCATTCCCCCGCGCCAATTCCGGTTGTAGAAAAAGAACTGGTCGTTCCAACCCCGCCTTCTCCAAGGCCGGCAGTTGAATACGTAGACGCGCTTAAACACCCGGGCGATTCCGCGGCTTCAATCCCGGTTGCGGCAAAGCCCGCGTTAAGGCAGCCGGCGCAATTAAGCGTTTTGGAACCTAAAGTCGAGGAAATAAGGCCGCAGGCGTTTGTTTCCGAGGAAGAGGAGTCGCAGGAAATAATCAAGGACCTCGGGCTGGAGGCGGAGAACGGGGGTAAAGCAGGCAACGCAAACGATTTGCCGGTTCCGCAAAAACAAAATCGGGATAATGCGCCTCAACCGCAATCTTCCCGCAGGATGTACTTGAGGAATCAGGCCGCCGCGCCGCAGAAAAAGCCCGACGAGAGCGAGGAAGCGTTCGCCGAAGTCTATTCGCAGGTGAAAGAGCAGCAGAAAGCCGAGAAGCAACTGCAGAAAACCGCGGACGCGCAATCCAAGCAGCTAAAGCAATCGCAGCCAAAGCCCGGTGATTCCGCGCAAGCGGGTGTTTCGCAAGTCGGAGTCAACGACTTGTTCTCCACGCCAAAACAGGACTCGAAGGCGGGGGGCGCAAAACCAGCTCAAGGCGCTCAATCGCCCAACCAATCAACTAGTGGCGGAGGGGGGGAGAAGGACTTGTTCGGGCAATTAAATCAAGTCGCTTCAAGCGCGGGCAGTGCTGGGGGCTCAAGCAGTTTGTTCAAAGAGCTTGATTCAATAAGCGGCGCGCAGCCAATCAAGCCCGCGGAGTCAAAGTGCCCGACTTGCCAGTCCGCGACTCCAAAAGTAGTCTACTGCCCGTACTGCACTACTGGAATGTGCGTCAACTGCTCGCCGAGCATTAAAAGCGAAGGCGATTCGTTCGTGTACACTTGCCCCAAGTGCGGGGAGGAAGTCACGGTAAAAAAAGCCAACTAGTTTTTTTTCCCCTAATTGCTAAACTAACTCCATTTGCAGGGTTAGGAACAAGTAGGTTAGGAAAAAGAGGGCGAGCACGATTCCCTCGCGTTGGCCCAGCTTCCTGCTTCCGTCGATAAAATACCAGACTATCGCGCACGAGAGCCACATCAGCACCAATAGCGTCACCAGCGTTCCGGCGCCGATTGCGTACGAGCCCAAAACCCCGATTAATCCCAGGATGAGCGTCAAGTTCACTACCGCGCTGCCGAAAATGTTTCCCAACGCGAGTGCCTGCTCGCCTTTTCTTAACGCCGCAATGCTAACCGACAATTCCGGCAGAGTCGTCCCGATTGCTACGATAGTCGCGCCGATAAACGCGTCGGTCAATCCCGCCGCGGATGCCAGCCGCGAGCTAATCGCGACGACTAGAAACGAGCTGACTATTATGACCACGATTGACGCGAGGAAGATTGCCGCGTTCGCCAAGACGTTTTTCTCCCCGAGCAGCGTTTTCTCGACTGGTTTTTCCTCAATTGGATTGCCTTGCATCGTCTTGTGCGAAAACGCGGCGAAAACTGCTAGCAGCGCGATTCCCTTCAAAAAGCTTGGCGCGGGAAGCAGCAAAACTAACGGCACCAATGATACCGCCAAAAGAATTCTAGAGAGCTTGATTACGTCCTTTTTCTTGATAATCGTCGGGGTAATCAGGACTGCCGCCCCAAGCACTAGAGTCAAGTCCGAAATGTTGGCTCCAATCAAGTTTCCTATTGACAACCCCTCGGTTTTCAATAGCGTAGAGTTTAACGCAATGAACAATTCAGGCAGCGATGTAGCGGCGGAGAGCATCAAAAACCCGGCTGCGGTCTTGCTTAACTTGAATTTGTGGGCGAGCACCAGCGCCGCGTCTATCGCTAAGTTGGAAAACTTGGTTAGGAATGCGAGGAATACTATTAGGAAAAACACCAGTTCAATCAATTAATTCACCGATTTCTTTCGCGGAATTGCTTTAAGCGGTTTTATTTGGTTATTATCTCGCCGTTAATCATCGAGCCGGGGCTGATGCTTATTTTCGGCCAAACCTTCGAGTACGGCATCACCACTGTTTTTTTCCCCAAGCTGCAGCCGTGGCCAATCATCGAGTACTCCTCGACGCTGCAGTAATCTCCCAAGATAGTGTTTTCGTCAATGATTGCGCAGTACACGCGCGCGTTCTCCCCTATTTTGGCGTTTGGAAAAATTATTGACTCGGCGACGCTCGAGTTGTCCCCCACTTGAACGCCCTTCCCCAAGTGCGCGCACGGGCCGATAACGCAGTTTTTCCCAATGGCGACCCCGTCCTCGATTATGGAGGGGGCTTTGATTACGCTTGTTTCATCAACGCGCGCTTTCTCGGAGAGGATTATCTGCGACTCGCCTAGGAGCCTGCACGAAACTTTTTTCGGAACACTCCCGCGCATAAACGACATTGCCTGGCGGTTGGTGTCCAAGTACGTCTCAATCGTGTTAGTGTCCCCCCACATTCCCTCGAAAGCGTGGCCGTACAGCGGGAGCTTGTCCACGAAGTGCTTGAGCATATCCCCCGGCCTGTCCGGCTTTGCGCCGAGCAATTTTCGCTTGTTTATGTACGCCGGAAGGTACTCGTGCAAAAACTCTTCCTCAATGTGGTAGACGAGTGTGCTCGCGAGGTTGGAGAACGCCTCCTCTGCCTTTGGCTTTTCCTGAAAGTCGAGTATTTTGTTCTTATCATCCAGCTTTGCGATTCCATAATACTGCGCGTGCTCTTTTTTTGCGAGCTTGAAGAAGGCCACGGTTATCATCGACTTGTTTTTGCGGTGCTCCTCGCGCATTTTCTTCAAGTCCAAGCCCATCACGATGTTGTCCCCGCCGATTACAATGCAGTCCTTTGGCACGCCGACTTTAGACAAAGCGTATTGGATGGCGCCGATTGCCCCGAACTTGTCCTCGTCGGTCATCGAGTCTTCGTAAACGTACGATAGCCTCACTCCCAGCTTTTTTCCGTCGCCAAAGTGCTTTTCGATAACTTTTTGGTTCTTGTTCAAGGACACGACCACGTCGGCAATCCCCGCGTTTTTAAGCATTGAAATCAAGTGCTCCAAGACCGGCTTTCCCGCAACGGGCACCATCACCTTTGGGATGCGCAGGCTTAACGGCGCCAATCTAGTGGCGTACCCGCCTGCCAACAGAACTGCTTTTATTTCCCCCTTTCCTGACATAATTTGCTTCCACTCGATAAACGATAATTTATTTTGTTACGAAAGCACTTGATTTAAAACGATTTGTTGATGCATTATAGGTAAAGCGATTATGAACCAAGAGATTTTTCGCCAGTACGACATTCGCGGATTAGCGGGAAAGGACTTCGACTCCCCCGACGTGGAGAGAATAGCGAAAGCCATTGCAACGTTTCTTGGAGCAAAGCGCATCGTGGTGTGCGCGGACTGCCGCGAGTCAAGCCCCGCCTTCCACCAAGCGGTTGTAAACGGAGTAACGCAGCTTGGAGTGGACGTAATCGACATCGGCACTCTCTCAACCGGAGTCTACTATTATTCCCTGACGAGCCTCGACGTTGACGGGGGTATTATGATTACCGCGTCGCACAACCCCAAGGAGTACAACGGGCTGAAAATCTGCGGGCGGGGAGTCGTGAAGATAGACGGGGACACGGGAATAAGGCAAATCCAGAAGTTAGCGAATGAAAACAAGTTCAAGAAAGCCGCGCAACCGGGCGTTGTGAAGAAAATCGATATTCTCCCAGATTACATCAAGAGCATTACCGGCAGGGTAAAACTATCAAGAAAGCTCCGCGTGGGCGTTGACTGCGGGAACGGCGTGGGCGGGCTGGTCGCTCCGAAGGTATTCCGCGCGCTTGGCTGCGAGGTTCACGAATTGTACTGCACGCCCGACCCTAATTTCCCAAACCACATTGCCGACCCCTCCAAGTTCGAGACTCTCGCGGATTTGCAGAAGCTGGTTAGGGAGAAAAAGCTGGATTTGGGAATCGGGATTGACGGGGACGCGGACCGCGCGATTTTCGTTGACGAGAAAACAAATATTTTGCACGGGGACCGCGCCGTGGCTCTCTTCGCGCACGAGATTTTCGACAAGCAGGGCAACGTCACGGTTGGAATGGAGATAAAGGGAAGCCTCGGGCCCCTCGAGTTCATAAAGAATTTCGGGGGAGTAGCCTCGTTTTTCAAGACCGGGCACACTAACGGCACTAAGTTCGTGCGCGAGAATGAGGCGGACGTCGCCGGGGAGATTAGCGGCCACTATTTTTTCGGCGACAACCACGCGTGCGACGACGCTATCTACAACGCGAGCCGAATGCTTGAAATCGTCTCCAAGAAACAGAATTTGAGCTCCTTGGCTGAAAAAATCCCGTCGTACTGCTCGACTAATGAAATCCGCGTTGACTACCCCGACGACAAGAAGAACGCGCTGATAGAGGCGCTGAAAAAGAAAGTCGACAGGAAAAGCTTTGAAGTGATTACCCTTGACGGAGTGCGCTTGCAGGCAAAAGACAGCTGGGGAATCGCGCGCGTATCAAACACCGCGCCGATGGTTACGTTTCGCTTCGAGGGAAGAACGAAGAAAAAACTCGAGGAAATCTACGGCGTTTTCCAAAAACTCCTCGGCGGCGAGCTGAAACTCCCGCCGCTAAACGAAGTAGTGGCCTAATCCTGAAAACTATGTGAAGAAAACTATTTTCTCAAGGCGTCCAAGGCCTTTCTTACTTTCGGGCTTAGCGTAAACCCGCTCAAGTGGGAAGCCGCGGCCCTCGCTTTTTGCACAAGCGCGGCGTGCTGGCCTTCCAGTATTTTATGGTCGGCGCGCAAGTCATCGTGTTTTGTACCCAAGGCGTGGAAACGCTTGGCCATACTTGCGTTAGCGGCTTTTCTTTTTTCCCCGATTTCGGCCGACTTGTCCGCAGCCTGTCTTGCTCTGAACAGTTCTCTGCTCAACCTAATGTTTTCTTCGATTAACCGCCGCGCTTCTTTTTGTTTGAGTGGTATGTTTGCCCCATTACCCATACTTGCATCAACTTCCCGTTTTTCTCGTATTTTGTTTTTGCTTGCTCTCCTTGTTTTATCTTTCTCCCGCCGCTTTCATCCCCGCCCCTTTTAGCTTTTTTTCACTAACGGCAGGAGCGCGAACCCGAGTATTGAGGAAAACCAGAACGTGGTCAGGCGCGCCAGGAATACCGCGGTCAAGACGATTGACGCTTCTGTGCCAAGCAGCAGCGCCCAAGCCCCCTCGGTCGAGCCGATTCCCCCCGGAAGGAACGACAGCAGCCCGATTAAAACCGAAGCGGAGAACGTGCTTGCTAGGTGCAGGAAGTCAAAGTTAACCCCTATTGAGGAAAACGCGAGGTAGATTGACGTAAAGTCCAGCAGCCAAATGACTATGCTGGAGAAAAACACGGCAAGCAGGGTGGTTTTTCGAAAATTGTGCGCCTCTACTTTTTTCAGTATTGAAAGAAAGGAGATTCTCGACAGCACCCTAAGCACCTTGTGGAAGTGGCGCAGCATCAAAAGCATTACTGCAATCAACAACGCGAACAATGCGAGTATGGCCAGTTTTATCGTTTCGTTCAGGAAGGGGAAAGCCAGGAACGCGAACGAGATTATCAGCAGCACGTCGAACGCGCGCTCCCAAAACACGGTGAGCAGCCCAAAGTCGTAGGAAAAACCGTTTTTTTTAAGCGGAATCACCTTGACCGCCTCCAAGGCCTTGCCCGGCGAGAAATTGCTTGCCGCGATTCCCGCGCACTGCACTGCGAAAACCTGCCAAAAGCCGAGCTTTCTCCTCTCGTCGAGCAGGAACTTCCAGCGGTACGTTCGCGCTCCCATCGCCAGCAAAGTCACCGCGAACGCGGAGAGCAGGAGAAAATAATCGGCTTTGGAAAGCGCGGCGCCGGCCTTGGCAAAGTCAAGCTGGGCAATCAAGTAAGAGAGCAATAGAACCGAGGCTAGGACGAGCAGGTAGCGCGCGCGGATTTTCATACATTCATTAAGCAAGAAGACTCTTTTTATTCTTGCGATTATTCAAACAACTCTATATGGCCCTTCTTTCGATAATCATCCCGACGCACGAGGAGGAAAAGCGGATTTCCAAGACGCTCAAGCAGCTGCTCTCGTGGCTTGGCTCCCAAAAGCTTTCCTACGAAATAATAGTAGTCGACGACAGCTCCGACTCCACGCCGAAGCTGATTGAAGCCGAGAGGAGAAAAAACAAGAGAATCCGCTTCTTTCACTTTCGCGGCCGGCGCGGAAAGGGCTTTGCGCTCACGCAAGGATTCAAGAAAGCGGTTGGCGAAACCGCGGTAATGTACGACGCTGACGGCTCGACGCCGGCTTTTGAAATAAAAAAACTGCTTTCGGCGCTAAGGCACTCCGACGTCGCGGTCGGCTCGAGAAAGGCATTTGGCGCCAACGCGGAGCAGCCCCACTTGCGCAGGCAGTTGAGCAGCCGCGCCTTTAACCTGCTTGTAAACTCGCTGTTTTCCCTGGGGATTAAGGACACGCAGTGCGGGTTCAAGGCGTTTAAAAAAGTTGTTTACAAAAAACTCGCGCCCAAAATGCAGAGCACTGGCTTCGAGTGGGACGTCGAGGCGCTTTATCGCGCGAAAAAACTCGGGTTTAAGCTCTCCGAAGTCGGGGTTTACTGGCGCCACCAAAAAGGCGGGAGCATCCGGGGCTTTCCATTACGCACCGGGCTGAAAATGCTTTCGGGGCTGGCGCGAATAAAAAAAAGCCACTAATCCTCCTCGGGCGCCT
>JACRGG010000004.1 GCA_016217775.1 Microcaldota archaeon | reverse complement strand
CTTAATCATTTCATACGAGTTTTTTGTCGGAACGATATTGTCGTTGTCCCCGTGCAGGAGGAGAATCGGGTAGTGCGAGGCGAGTTTAGCTAATGCCTGCGTGTTGTCGGTCTTGAATTGCTCCACTCCAAGCTGGCCTACTTGCTGCACGCTTGACGCCCCGAATTTCTGCACGGAATTAACGACTTCATTGTTTTTTGCAGCCGCAGTGAAGCCGAGAAACCGGAGGGCTGAAAGAGGGAATTTGACCTTGCGGCCGCCGAATAAGGATGAAACAAACTTTTGCCCGGAAATTAATTGCGCGTAGGCTTCAAGCCGCTTGTCGGCAAACGGGGTTACCCAGCCAGAGAAGAGCATCGCGCCGTGAAGGTTGTACTTGCGTTGTTCTGCAGGAAGTTTTTGCTCGCTTAATACGCGGTCTTCAATGAACTTCAGCCCTACTTGAGTGCCCATAGAATGCCCGCCCACAATAATGTCTTTCACGCTGAGTTTTTGCAGGACTTGGTGGACGTCCTGCGCGTGCTCCTTTATCGAGCGGGTTGAAAGCGCGGTTGATTCGCCGTGCGAAGTCAAGTCAAGCGCGATTACCCGATAGCCGGCTTTTGGCAGTTCCTTAAGCTGGTGGGCGAAAATTTCCTTGAAGCTGGCCAGGCCGTGAATCAAAACTACGGTTGAACGCGGTTTTTCAACACCCAATGCGGGCTGGTCGAAGACGCTAATGTAATGCCCCGCGCCTATCTTAACGTGTTTTTTGCTGAAGGAAGAAAACAATTTCCTGCTTGCCTCACCGTGTT
The DNA here is from genome assembly GCA_016217775.1 of Microcaldota archaeon. Lineage (GTDB taxonomy): Archaea > Micrarchaeota > Micrarchaeia > Norongarragalinales > UBA97 > JACRGG01. Next base: position 8,811 of record JACRGG010000004.1, on the reverse strand, counting down.
TTTTCCTGCGCGCGCCCATAAGGCAATTCTTTGCCCAAGAAAGTTAATATTAGTTGGCGCAGTATCAATCAATGGCAGCTAAGGGAGAAAAAAGGGGTTTAAGATGGAAAAAAACGTTTTATTGTACTCAAACTCGAAAAACGCGGATTTTTTCTACTCGACTGGCTACTACTCGTCGGACAAGATGATTTTGCTGATTAAAGGAACAAAAAAATTTCTTGCGGTGAGCGACCTAGAGTTTGAGCCCGCGAGGAAAAAAGCGGTTGGCGCGCAAGTAATCGCGTTCAGCGAATTGGGCGGGAACACGATTGAAGATAAGATAATTTCATTGGTAAAGCTTTCTGGCGCGAAAAGCGTCTGCGTTCCTGCCTATACTCCCGTCGGATTGGTGAACTCGCTTGGGAAGAAAATCGGCGTTACGGTCAGCGGGAAGGACTTGTTTGCGCAAAGGCAGATTAAGAAAAGCAGCGAGGTAAACGCGATTAAGCGCGCGGTCTTCCACACTCAAAAATCTATTGGCTTGGCTAAAAACATTTTGCGCGAGTCGATGGCCAGCGGGGGAAAATTATTTTATAAAAACAAGCCGCTGACCTCCGATTTGCTCCGCAACACTATCGAGCAGTACTTGTTTTCAAAAGGAATCCTCGCGCGGGACACTATAGTGTCGTGCGGGAGGCAAAGCGCGTGGCCCCACGAGCGCGGAAGCGGGTTTTTACTGTCCAACCAGCCGATTATAATCGACGTTTTCCCCCAAGACCAAAAAACGCGTTATTACGCGGACATTACGAGAACGTTTTGCAAAGGCAGGCCAGACAAGAGATTGCAGGCAATGTTTGACGCGGTTCTCCTCGCGCAGGAAAAGGCGATTGAGAAAATCAAGGACGGCGCGAGCGTGAGGAATGTGCACGAGGCGGCGTTTGACTCGACTCGCGCAAGCGGTTTTCTAACTGACTTGAAGAATAGAACCGGGTTTTTTCACTCGACTGGCCACGGGCTTGGCTTGGACGTGCACGAAGAGCCTAGAATCGGGTTTGTGGACGGGAGGCTGCGCGCTGGAATGGTCGTGACGGTTGAGCCGGGCTTGTACTACCCGCACCTTGGCGGGGTGCGGATTGAGGACGACGTGCTGGTGACGAAAAGCGGGTGCGGGAAATTAAGCGGTTTTTCAAAAGAGCTTGTCGTGTGAGCGCGCTTGGCTCCACTTGACTGCCTTGAGAAAGTGCATTGGGACGATTATCGTAGTCAGAAAAGCCATTGACGCGATTATCGAGTACTCGGCCGCGGAGAGGATTTTGGAGAACCACGCGAAGAAGCTCTACGTCCAATACAATAAGCCGATTGTTCTTACTGAAATCGGGTGGGAGGCTTACCCCGGGGCTTGCGCGCACACTTACGGAAACGGGCCTTCAAAAGGCGGGGATAGAATCGAGCAGGCGAGTTGTTACGAAGCAATCTTTCAGGCGATTGAAGACGCGCCTTACGTTATTGGAATGCAGGCTTGGACTTGGACCGCGAACAAGCCCGGCGACGAGTTCCCGTGGATTTGGACCGACTCCGCGAATGAAGTGCGCTTTTCAAAAACCGAGAAGGAATTCGCGAAGTGGTACTAGAAAATCAGGGACTAGAAAAGAATTAACTCACCAAATATTAAACAATCCCGCCTTTAGAAGAAAAAAAAACGGATTGCCTTTGATTGGGGGTTGCCTTGGGGCTGCTTTTTTTATTTTTTAGCGTTAGGTTATGCTCATTGGCTAGTAGTTTCCGCGCAGTTTCTCGGCGGTTAGAATGCGGTTTATTGCCAGGACGTAAGCCGCGTTTCGAAAACTGATGTTTTTGCGCCTGCTCTCGTCAAACACGTCAGTGAATGCCTGCGTCATTATCTCGTCGAGCTTTTCATTCACTACTTTTTCAGTCCAATAATAATTCGAGGCGTTTTGCACTCCCTCTAGGTAGCTCACTACCACCCCGCCGGCATTCGCTAGGATGTCGGGAATAACGAACACTCCTTTTTCGAAAAGCTTTTCGTCAGCGCCGGGAGAGACGGGCGCGTTCGCGAGCTCTAAAACGATTTTCGCCTTAATCCGCCCCTCGTTTGCTCCGGTTATTGCATCCGAGAGCGCGGCTGGAATCAGGATGTCGCACTCTTGCTCGAGAAAATCGGCGGGGGAGAGTTTGCGCGCGTTTTTCGCAAAGAGCGCTCCCGCGCCCTTGCTTGCCAGCAGTTCGGCAACATCCAAGCCGCTTTCGTTGAACAAAGTTGTTGAAGAATCGCTTGCTCCAATTATTTTCATTCCTCTTTCGGCGAGGAGTCTCGCGGCGTGGCTTCCCGCGTTTCCAAACCCTTGAATAATGACGCGTTGGCCTTTAGGCTGCATTTTCAGGCGCTCTAGGAGTTTTTCAAGAACTATGACTCCTCCAAGCGCGGTGGAGTAACTCCGCCCGTGGCTGCCTCCCACGGCGATTGGCTTGCCGGTAATCACGCCGGGCTGTTTTTCGCCAACGAATTTCTCGTACTCGTCTAGCATCCACGCCATTACCTGCCCGTTAGTGTTGACATCCGGCGCGGGAATGTCCTTGCGCTCGCCGATGATTTCCTTAATCGCGTTAATGTACGCGCGCGAAATGCGCTCGAGTTCCCCCGCCGAGTATTTTCTTGGGTCGATCTCGACTCCGCCCTTTCCCCCGCCGAGCGGAATGTTGGCGACAGCGCATTTTAGCGACATTAAGAAAGCGAGGAGCTTGACTTCGCCAAAACTAACGTCTTGGTGGAATCGAATCCCTCCCTTGGCTGGCCCGCGGGCGGTATTGTATTGGACGCGGTAGCCTGAAAATAATTTGATTGAACCGTCGTCGAGGCGCGCCGGGAAGTTGACTAAAAGCATTTTCCTCGGCTTTGAGAAGAATTGTTTTTCGCTCTCGCTAATCAAATTCTTGTCTACAAGCTTTTGCAAGAACACCGCGCTTTCAGTGCTGACTAGAGCCGTTTCCTCATCCACAACCATCAACCTCGCGCCGAAAAAAAATTGCATTCAGGAAATTCATACGTTTAGGTAGTGCTTGAACTCCCAGGGAGTGGGGTGAATGGATTCGTTCTTGAACTCCTGGAATTTAAGCTGCGAGTAGGACTCAATCAAGTCGCTGCTTAAAACCCCGGAGAGAAACGCCTTGTCGCTCTCGAGGCACTCAAGGGATTCTTTCAGCGAACCCGGCAGTTCCTTTATTCCAAGCTCCCTGCGCTCGCTTGCGGACAGCTCGAAAATGTCTTGGTCAACGGGGTCTCCCGGCTCGATTTTCTTTTTGATTCCATCCAAGCCCGCGGCGATAAGCGCGGCGAACGAGAGGTACGGGTTGCAAGCGGGGTCAGGCGAGCGGTACTCAAGGCGAGTCGCCTTGTCCGAACCGCCAAAGTAATTCGGGATTCTAATCGCGGCGCTTCGGTTTCTCTTGCTCCACGCGAGGTACACGGGAGCCTCGTAGCCGGGGACTAGGCGCTTGTAGCTGTTGGTAATCGGGTTGGTGAACGCAGCGAGAGCCGCGCCGTGCGAGATTATTCCCCCAATGTAATAGCGGCACTCTTGGCTTAACTGCGCGTAGGAATCGCTTGCGTCGAAAAAAGCGTTTTTATCCCCCTTCCATAACGACTGGTGGGTGTGCATTCCCGAGCCGTTGTCGCCGAATAACGGTTTTGGCATAAACGTCGCGATTTGCCCGTTAGCCGCAGAGAGGTTTTTGATGACGTACTTGTACGTCACGACCTTGTCCGCCATTTTCCTCATTTCGTCAAAACGCACGTTAATCTCGCACTGCCCGGCTGTGGCGACTTCGTGGTGGTGCGCCTCGACGAAAATCCCGAAATCGTTTTCCAAGGAGTTCACGAACTTAGTGCGCAGGTTTTGCAGAGTGTCTTGGGGAGTCGCGGGGTAGTAGCCGGTCTTGTATTGAATCGGGTGGTTAGTGCCCCCCGACGTCCAAGCGGCTTCCTTGGATTCAATTGAGTACCCTTGGCCCCTTATGGGGAGAGAGTGGTCGAACGTAACCGAGTCGAACACGAAAAACTCGAGTTCCGGCCCGAAATACGCTTTCGTAAACCCGGCTGATTCTAGCGCGGACTGCGCGCGTTCAACTGCGAGGCGCGAGTCCTTCTCGAATCGCTTGCCAGTGCCGCCTTCCTTGATGTCGCAAAAAAAGCGCGCGGTTTTTTCCTCCCACGGAATCACGTTGTAAGTACCCGCGTCTGGGGAGAGCACCATATCGCTCTCGAAAATTGATTTGAACCCCTTGATTGAAGAGCCGTCTAGCTTGCCGACGCCCGTATTGAAGCTCTCCTCGTCCAACTCCTTGGTGTTGACCGTAATGTGCTGGAGCGCCCCCGTGATGTCCACGAATTGCAGGTCCGCCCACGCTATCTTGTCTTTCGAAATTTTTTCCAGTACTTGCTGCTCAACGCCGCTCTTCGCCATTTCAAATCCCCCGCCTGCTTTCCTAAACAAAAATAAGCCAAACTATTACCAGCGCGTTCAAGCGCGGAATTTTCTTTCCAAGGGGGGTTTGGGCATCCCAAGGAAACTAAGGGGGGAATAAACCCCCCTCGGGTTGCTTATTGAGTAAGACTGGAATAGCCGAGTATATATACCTTGCTCGCGGTCGGCGAGGCAATTGAGCGAAAAAAATGGTTTAAGCAAGCCATTTGAGTGAAAAAAACGCGTTTTATGACTGGTTTTTTATACAATTGAGCGCAGGAGGGAATTTCATTGGGGGAAAACGGGAATAAAAACCAGTTCAAGCATTTATTTAATGGAGCATTTATTGGAAATCGAGTGAGTGGAAATGAGTGCAACGAAAATAATCATAAGCCCGTCAAGCGCAGTTGGGGGGTTAGAGTCGGCGCCGTCGAAAAGCTACTCGCACCGCGCGATTATTTGCGCCGCGCTGGCTAATGGGAAGAGCGTTGTTTCAAACGCGTTGTTTTCCGCGGATACTGCCGCCACAATCGCGGCGTGCACGGCGCTTGGGGCTAGGGTTTTGGCGCAAACTAGGGACAGCATCACGATTGAGGGCGTTGGGGGAAAGCCCGTCGCGCAAAGAGATATGGTTGACTGCAACGAGTCGGGCTCTACCCTGCGCTTTATGATTCCAATAGCCGCGCTTGCGGACAAGAAAATTATTTTCACCGGAGCGGAGGGCTTGCGCAAGAGGCCCGTGGGGGACTTGCTTGACGCGCTTAAGCAGCTTGGAGCCGAGTGCGGTTACGTTAACAACGACGGGGCTTTGCCCGTGCAAGTGAATGGAACGAACAACGGGCTTGCGGGGGGAATGGCCAGGATTCGCGGGGACGTGAGCTCGCAGTTTATTTCCGGATTATTGTTCGCCCTGCCTTTGGCGAAAACAGACAGCGTGGTTCAAATAACTACCGCGGTCGAGTCGCGCGATTACATTGCGGTGACTATCGACGTGCTCAAGAAATTCGGGGTTGAGATTGATTACTCGCCGGGATTTGATTTGTTTAAGATAAGGGGAAACCAAGTTTACTCCGCGTGCGATTACAAGGTTGAGGGAGACTATTCCTCCGCGGCATTCCCGCTTGCCGCAGGGGTTTTGTCCGGGAAAGTGGTTGTGAAAAACTTGAGCAGTGACTCGATGCAGGGCGATAAGAGGATTGTCGACGTGATTAAGTCAATGGGCGGAAATGTTTCGTTTGAAGGCAACGGCGTTGTTGCGGAAAAAAGCGTTTTGCGTTCCTGCGAGGTTGACGCGAGGAATATTCCGGACTTGGCGCCCATAATCGCGGTGCTGGCAAGCCAAGCGCAGGGCGTGACTAGAATCAACAACGTCGAGCGGCTAAAATTGAAGGAGAGCGACCGCCTCGGCGGGACGGTGGATTTAGTGAATGGCTTGGGCGGAAAGGCGTGGACTGACGGGAAGACGCTGTTTGTTGAAGGCAAGACGAAATTGCGCGGGGGAGCGCCGAAAACCTTGAACGACCACCGCCTCGTAATGTCGTCTGCAGTCGTGGGATTAATTTGCGAAACTAGCGTTGAGTTGAACGAGCCGGGCGCGGTTTTTAAATCCTACCCGCATTTTTTTGAAGATTTTAAGAAATTAGGCGCGAGCGTGAGGGAAGAATAGCTAGAGGGAATGCACCGAGAGCGTGCAAGAGAGTTGATTGAATATGGATGCAAGACCATTTGAGTTTGGAAACGTTTTTCACTTGAAGGTATTCGGCTCCAGCCACGGGCCCAACGTGGGAGTAGAGGTTACGGGGTGCCCGAAGGGAATTGCGGTTAGCGCGGATGACATTCAAGCAGAGTTGGACAAGCGAAAGCCCGGACAAAGCGCGTTGACTACGCAGAGAAAGGAGGACGACCGCGTGATTATCGAAAGCGGGTTGGAGGACGGCGCGACTACCGGCGGGGTTATCCGGATGCTGGTGGAGAACAAGAACATAATTAGCGCGCATTACGATAAGATTAAGGACACGCCCCGGCCGGGGCACGCTGATTACCCGGCGAGGGTCAAGTACGGCTTGGACGCGGACTTGCGCGGCGGAGCGTTTTTTTCCGGCAGAATGACCGCCGCGTTTGTGATGGCGGGCGCGCTTGCAAAAAAAATATTGGAAAAACGCGGGATTAAAACGATGGCGTTTGCAAAGCAAATCGGCGCGGTCGGCATTACGCGCGTTGTTGGCGATGAGGAAATTTTGGGGAATACGTACAATAACTTGGTGCGAACCGCGGCTGGCGAGGCAGCGGATGAAATGATTGCTCAAGTAGAGTCAGCGCGCAAGGACGGCGACTCGGTTGGCGGGGTAATCGAGTGCAGGATTACGGGACTGCCGGCGGGCGTTGGAGAGCCGATGTTTGAATCCATCGAGAGCGTGATTTCCAAAGCGTGTTTTGCGATTCCCGCGGTGAAGGGAGTCGAGTTCGGGTCGGGCTTTGCCGGGAGCTCTACGCGCGGCTCGCAAAACAATGATGAATTCCTGCTTTCTGGCGGTAAGATTGTCACGAAGACAAATAATTCGGGCGGGATTCTCGGCGGGCTCTCGGACGGAATGCCCGTAGTGTTTCGCGTTGCGATAAAGCCCACCGCGAGCATCTTCAAGAAACAACAGTCGGTGAACTTGAGGACGATGCAGCCTGCGGAATTATTGATTGAAGGCCGCCACGACCCGTGCATAGCAATCCGCGCGGTGCCCGTAGTGGAGAGCGTGGCCGCGTTCTGCATACTGGACATACTGCTTTCAAGCCAACGCGAAGAGTAGCGGAGTATAGGAAAAAACTATTTTAAAACACAACCCAAGGGGGGAACTCCCCCCAAAGTTGCTGGCTGCCCAAAAACAATTCGCCTGGAGAAAATATCTTGTGATTAGATAGCCCGGGCGAAATGTTTTTCCAAACCCCCCGAGGCTTGGAATCCCGCGCTTTCAAACGCGGGATGAATCGCTAGAATTTTCATCAATAACTATAGAGAAACCCACGGCTTTAGCCGTGGGTAATTCATAAAAAAATTATGGGGAGGGAAACTGGTTTTTCCCTCTTTGTTTTCAGCACTTCCAGTGGTTAGTTTACGGTCAGCGTGCTTTTCATACGGCTGTGGCCTTCCCCGCAGTAGAGGTTGCAGAAGAACTCGAACGAGCCGGACTGGTTTGCGGTGAACTCTGCAGTCTTCTCTTCCCCAACGCCAATTGGCGTTAAGTCAACGTTAAATGCTGGAAGGGAAAATCCGTGAGTGCCACTCGAACTGGTTACAATTAACTTCACCCTGTCGCCCTTGCTGATTTGCGGGCCGGTTACGTTAAACCCGAAGTTGAACGCGTCAATCCTGATCGTCTTAACGCCATTGAGCGCACTGGCATTATCCCTTGAATTTACGCTGGCGGACTCGCTCGCGGTTGGATTGGCGGTTGAAGCAACTGATGCAGACGCGCTTGCAGACGCGGCTATTGTTGCACTTGGGGTTAAAGTTGCGCCTGCAGGCGCGCTTGGCGTCGTGCTCGGGTTGCCGTAGTTGCTCACGCAGCCCATTAACAGGAACGCCACTAGGACTGACGCTAAAATTACTTTCACTTCCGCCATTTAACACACCGCCGAAAACTTTTTTTAAAAACTTCTTTCAAGCATTACCACGCCAAAGGTTAAAAACAAGAGTGCTCCGGCCGGAGCTAGCGTTTATTTTGCGTATGCCTTGTTTTCTTTCAAGTATTTTTTGAAAAACCATTGGATGAAGATTCCGTCGTTTTGCTTTACTTGCGCGCGTTCCAACGCAGTGTAGTAGCTGCTCCGGTTTTCGTAAGGGATGTTAAGCAGCGGGAAGCCGTGCTTGTCTAGAACGAAGTTCATTAACAGCCTGCTTATCCTGCCGTTTCCGTCCGCAAAGGGGTGTATTGTAACGAATTTCAGGTGCACTAGCGCGGAAAGCTCCACGGGGTGAGCCTTTGCCTTGTTTTTTTCGTACCAGCGGAAAAAATCATTTAATAATACCGGAACTTCTGCCGGCGAGGGGGGAGTGAACTTACTTGCGGAGATTAAGACTTGGTACCCGCGGACTTTCCCGGCAACATCCGGCTTTGTGTTCTCCAACAATTTCTTGTGCCAGTAAAGGACTGTTTGCATGGAAAGGTCTTTCTTGAAGCCAAGTACTTCAAAAAAAAGTTTTTCGTGAGCCTCCGCTTCCTTAATGTCCGACAAGGGCTTAGACTTCGGAGTCAACCCCCGCTCCAGCAAGTCGGCAGTCTCCTTGTACGTCAGCTTAGAGCCCTCGATTCTGTTAGTGTCGTATGTGAATTTGACTGAAAAAGTTCGCGCTTGCTTT
>JACRGG010000018.1 GCA_016217775.1 Microcaldota archaeon | reverse complement strand
GGTTACTGTTCAAGTGTTCTTTCGGTGCATTGGTTACAACATTTACCGTGCACGCGGATTGTTGAATACCTAGCGATAGCTTTGCCCATTAACGGAAAAAGTTGAATTATTCAAACTCTCCTTGGCAAAAACAAGGCGATTAACGTGATTTTAGACGCGTTTTGCCACAAAAAAAATTTTTTACAATAACAAAAACCCTAAAAAACCCAATTATTCAAACCTCTCTACAGTATGAGTAAGGTTGTGATGAGGAAAGTTTTCTTTTAAAAACGGCGGAATCACGCGTTCAGCGCCGATAAGCCTGTGGCCAGGAAACTCGCTTCGAAAATAGGCCATTTGTTTTCTTAGTTTTTCTATCTCGGTATCTCTTCCACTCACAAAATAATCGCGTTTGCCCATAACAATAGGCTATGCCAATAGCTGAATAAAAAAGCGCCGGGAACGAGATTCTTATTGGCGTATGGGCGCGTCTTTAAATTCTTCGCTTTGTTAAATAAGAGTATGGCGGATTTTGTTGACTGGATTAAGGAAGCGAAAAACGATTTGATGGCTGCAGAAAACCTTGGTCAAGCCAAGTTGTTTGCGCCAGCTTGCTTTCACTGCCAGCAAGCGGCGGAAAAAGCGCTCAAAGCCATCCTAATTAAGTCAAAAAAAGAGTTTCCAAAAAGCCATTCGTTAATGCAGCTTGCAAAAACTGCAGGATTGCTGGACAAGCTGTCTGAAGAGCTCGCGTTGCTTGAAGCGGACTATAGCACAACAAGATATCCCGACGTTTACGGAAAGCAGCCTAGCGCACTATACACCCAGAAAATGTTTTCGCAGCGCGTTAAAGCGGCTGGCAATATTATTTTGGTGGCACAAGAATGAATGCTCAAATGAAGAAATTCGTTAAGGACGTGAAGCTTTCTTTCAACGCGAAAATACTATTGTTTGGAAGCCGCGCTAAAGGCAAGCAGAAGAAAGGCTCCGATTACGACTTGATTATAGTCAGCGATTTTTTCAAAGGCATTCCATTCGCGGACAGGGCTTACCACGTCTGGATAAGAACGAAGGCAGCAGTGCCTGCGGACATCTTCTGCTACGCGCCAAGCGAGTTGAAGAAAACAGCCGAGAAATCAACCGTATTAAAAGACGCGCTAAGCTACGCAATACAATTGTAACTGAATTTTAAATAAAGCGCCGGGAACGAGATTTTCTAATCGTTCTTTTTCTAATTAATGTCTTTTTCTTTTGAAGAAAAAGAAATTATTCGAACTCGTGATCCCTTGCGGGAACTGGTTTTCAAGACCAGCGCAATAACCGCTCTGCCATCCCGGCGTAGTCTTAGTGAGAAAACGAGTTAAAAAACCGTTTGGAAAACTAGAGAATCAAGCAAGCAAGTTAATTGTTTTTCAAAAAATGGTCGTAGCCGCGCGCGGGGATTTTGATTAATTTGTTTTCCTTGCGCAAGAAAACTCCGGAGCCAGCCTCGACTCTGCCTACAATTATTCCACCGCTTGGTTTCTTGGTCGAGTAAAGGACTTGGTAGTCCTCGCCGCGGTGGAACAACAAGTCAAGCAATGAAAGCGAGTGCTTTTCGCAAAACTCGGGAAGGCGAGAGTCGAAGGGCAGCTTATTGAAATCGAAAACGAGTTTTTTCTTGCTTAATGCCGCCATCAAGCCCGCTTCTTTTCCAAGCCCGTCGCTTAAGTCAATTCCGGCATTCGCGCGCGCTGCGATCTTCAATGCCTTCGAATAATCAACGCTCGGGCTTAACTGCTCGTCAACAAATTTTTTGGGGCAATCACGCCAATTATTCTTAGTCGCAAAATAACCGGCTGACGCGCAACCGATTTCACCCGTGAGAACTAGAAAATCGCCTTCTTTAGCACCCGAGCGCGGGACGAACCTGTTTGTTTCGCCCAACACGGTTGTAGTCAGGGAAAACGGCTCGCCGGCATCAGTATCCCCGCCCACTAAAACCGCGCCGGATTTGCGCAATTCGAAATCTGCGTTTTTATAGAATTCAATCAATAGGTTAGTTGGAAAAGTTTTTGGAACCACGAGGCTGGTAAGCGCGTATTTTGGCGCGGCGTTTTTAGCAATCAAGTCGGTGAGGGCGGCGGCCATCGCCTTTCTCCCAAGGACTGGCTTGAATAAGTTTGCGTGAGTGCCCAAGCGCATCGAGTCGACGCTTGCGACAACCGTTTTTTTAGAAAAAGAAAGCGCGGCCGCGTCGTCGGAAAAGCCGATTGAAGACTTGCTTTTGGAAACGGTTTTGCCGATTAAACCAATCAAGCCAAGCTCCCCTAGGCTAGTTAACGGCTTCATTACGCAAATTAGGGGGGACTGGGAATAAAAAACGGCTTTACTTCGTCGAAAAACGAGTTGCGATGCATTAAATAAATCAAGCGAGCCCAAAAAAAGATTATGGATAGCAATGAAAGCCAAGAAAGCGTTTTAACTCAAGTAAGCCTCGCTTTGGAAAAATTAAGCGCGGATGAAAACTCGTGGAAATTAATTCCCGAAGTCGCGTCAAACCTTTGCTTTGCCAAAGAGGGCGCGAAAACCCAGTTGGACGTTGCGGCGGTGCCGGGGAGGATTCGAGTAGCTTTTCGCAAATTAGTTTACTTGCCTCCAGCGTTTGGCGCGAGCGGGCACGTTGCGCGGGCGTTGCTTCAAGCCAAAAAGGCGGACGAGAGAGTGCGAAGCGCGCTTAACGTACGGTTTGAAGAATCGTTTTTGGAAAAAGCGCGGGAGAACGGCTTTAGCACATCCAGCTATGACCGCAGAAACGAGCCGAAGGACGTCAAGCAAGCAACAACAGGGAGTATGGAGTGGGGGACGCAGCGCGCGATTGACTCTAACGGCGGGAGAGTCCCGGATTGTTTTTACCACTTGGGGGACTGGGGAAAGGAGCCGACGATAATAATTTTTGGGGAAAACCCAAACGCGGTTGTGGAAAAAGCGCGCAGACTATTGCGGTAAAAAAACCTAAAAACAAGCGAATTATCCGCGTGCGAAGGCAGTGGTTTCT
>JACRGG010000015.1 GCA_016217775.1 Microcaldota archaeon | reverse complement strand
AGTCGCTATTTTCCCGCGGTCGACGCGAAGCTTCGAGTCGTCAAAGCGAGGTAGGGTGCAAGTCGCCTCTCCCAAGTACTTGTCGGACAGGATTATTACCGGCGTCTGCACGCGCTCGGCAATGTTGAACGCCTCAAACCCGTAGTCAAAGCACTCCTGCACGTCCCCGGGCGCCAATACGACTAGGGGAAACTCGCCTTGAGAGGCGTTGATTGCGAAAATCAAGTCCGCCTGCTCGGTGTAAGTCGGCAGCCCCGTTGCCGGCCCGCAGCGCTGTACTTCCAAAAGAACTAGCGGCGTCTCGCTAAGCCCGGCCAGGCCTAGCCCCTCGACCATTAAGGAAAACCCGCCCCCGCTTGTCGCAGTCATTGCCCGCACTCCGGCAAAGCCGGCGCCGATAATCATGTTTATTGCGGCAATCTCGTCCTCGGCGTGCTTTACGACCATGCCAAACTCCCGCTCGTGGCTGGCCATAAAATGCAAGACCGATGAAGACGGGCTCATCGGGTATTCCGCAACGAATTTCAGCCCGCCCTTTAGCGCACCGACGCAGACCGCGTCGTTGCCGGAAATCAGAATGTCTTTTTTCATTGATTGCTTTTGAATCCTTATCTTGAAAGGCTCCGCGTAATTTTGCTTAACAAAATCAAAGCCTAGCTTTGCCACCTCGAGGTTTTTGGCAATCACTTGCTCGCCCTTGTTCGCGAATGCCTTGCGCAGCAGCGCGTTTAAAATCTCCAAGTCCATATCGAGAAAGCCGAACAGCGTGCCCATCCCGACCGTGTTCAAGTAAATCGGGTTGCCCGCCTTTACGGCAATTGAAAGCATTGGAACGGAAATGAACTTAATGTCGGAACGCTTTTTTTCCCCGTCGGCCAACGCGATTTTTTCCCCGTCGTAAATAATCGCCCCGCCTTGCGTCAAGAGCTGCTGGTGCGCCATTACCCCCTCCTTGTTTAGGGCTAGAACCAAGTCAAGCTCGTGGGATTGGCAGAATATTTTCTCGGAGTCGGCGCGGATTGTAATCATATTGTGCCCGCCCTTGATTAGGGAAGGGTAGTCGTTGTAGGTAAAAACGTTCAATCCGCTTGCCTTCAGGGCGCGGGAAAGAGTCAAGCCCATTACCGCAATGCCCGTTCCGGCCGCTCCCGCAATCCTGCAATTGAGTTTATTCACTAAAACCATAAGCGTGAAACACTGCCAAAAAAATTCTTTCGATAAAGAGTAATAAAACCAGTCGCTTAAAAACGTATTTCATTACGGCAAGAGGCGAAGAGAGTTATTGGCCGAACAGGGCGAAAACGCCTACTCCGACCAGCGCGCCGAATAATGACGCGAGGAGGTTCACGAAATCGTTGTCGAACCAGTCGATTCCGCGGATTTGAGTCGTCTTCACAGAGCAGTAGTGGGTCTTGCACTCTGTTTCCTTCTTGCACTTAGTGCAGTAGTACATTATTTGCACGGTAGCGCCTAGGAAACTGTCGGCGAGGCTCCCGAAAAACCCCCCTGCCAACGACACCGCCAGGAACAAAAACAGGCTTGGGGAAATTGACACTCCCTGCAGGGGGGAATTGAACAGTGTGAAAAAATAGTACGCGCACGCGCCGATCAGCGCGGAGCCGGCCAGCCCGACGAGAGTCCCCTGCACGGATATCGCGCCGCTAGTCCCAACGCGAACTTGCCTGCCGGTCGTCACTAAAACCGGATTGGATTTTCCCAGAATCCCGGCTTCAGTCGCCCACGTGTCGAAAGTCATTGTGGAAACCGCGGCTATGAAGGAGTAGAGGAACAACTCGTTTTTATAGAAGTAAAACGCGACGGCGCTTAACGCGGCAATCGCGCCGTTCGCGGCGACTTGCCAAAAATCGCGGACCCCGCCTTTGGCAAAATTGCGGTTCGCCTCCTCCTTTCGCGCGTTCTTGATTCGCGTGAGGAGCATAGAGGTGATGAAAAAGACGGATAGGAGCAGGAACCAGTCGAGGCCCCCGAAGAAAAAAACGCTGATTCCAACCAGTATCGCGGCAATCGTGCCGGATTTTGTTAACGCGTCGGCCTTGAACGCTATTATCCCGACGAACAACGAGATTATGACGCCGGTGAGGAAAAACGTGTACGAACTCATCGCATTACCCTCAAAAAATCACGCTGCGCAACTAACAAGCCCAACAGGGCATTTATCATTCAACTGCTTAAATCAAGAATCGCTTGGGCAATGTCGCCGTTAGCGGCATCCAAGGCTTTTTGCGCGGCTTCGCGAGTTACATTGGCTTGCTTCATTACCAGCTCGACGTCATTCTCGCCGCTTTTTGAAGCATTGGAATCGGGTTGGCTTGACTGCCCGCTTGATTCGCTTGAATTATTTTCCTCGGCAAAAGTCCCGGCGACTTGAAGCATTTTCTGCCCCGACACATCAATGAGGGTAACTTGCGCCGGGTCGACTACGAGGCGGGTTCCGTCGTTCTTCTCGACTATAACGCGCTTTGCGTCGACTTCAACCGTCTTAATCCCCATTTGCTTCATTAAGCCGCTCATTTGCTTAGGATTCATTCCGCCAAACACAAACAACCACCTGCTAAACTAAGAAAAAATCTTTTAGGAAAGTAATTAGATTAAGGCACTTTTAATAACTTGCCTTAACCAAGTAATTTTATGAAAGAAAAATTCACGTTTTTAGACCACAAGGCCGACATCGTGTTCGAGGCGTTCGGCGAGACTCTCGAGGAAGCCTTCGAGAATTCCGCGCTCGCGGTTTTCAGCGTGATTGCCGACGTGAACCAAGTCGGGGGCGGGAAGAAAATGGATTTTAGCGAGAAAGCCCCGGACTTGGAGGAATTGATAGTCAACTTATTGCAGCGCCTCGTTGTCGAAAGCGATGCGGAAAGCATTTTCTGGAAGAAATTAACCGTGAAAAAACTCTGGAAGACTAAATCGGGCTATTCGATAACCGCGCAAGCCCTTGGCGGGCAAGCCGACCATTCAATTGGAATAGAGCACGTGAAGGCCGTTACGCACCACGAGGCAAAAGTCGAAAAAAAAAACGGGCTGTGGACGGCGCGCATACTCCTAGACATATAATGGGAGAAAACCGCTCTCTCCCCCGCAACGTGTTTTTCCGGCTTCACCAAACTGCTTTTATTAAGCGCGCGCGTAACGCTTTTTATGATAAAATCTTTTGGCGACTTTGGCGAGTTTAAGGCCGAGGCGCGAAAGCTAGGCTACCCCAAGGACTTGACCGAGCTGACGAGACACGAAATAAAGTTCTTGGAAAAATACGATAATTTCACGGTAATAAACCTGCACGACTACGGGCGCGGGAACAACAACAACTTGATGGTGCTCACCGCGGGAAAAAGCCTGTTGTACTCCGAGAAGAAAATCGGCGCGGGGGACTTGCGGCTTTACAAGAGCGTCTTGGGGAAAAAATTCGGGGAAAGCACTGCATTCGCCCTAGTCGCCACGCACAGGGTGCTGGAGAACTACGAGGATTACTTCGAGAAGATTAGCGACGACATCGACGGGCTTGAGGAAAACCTGGACATAGGGAGGATTCAGCACAACGCGAAAGTGCTGCGAAAGCTCCACGACAAGGTCGAGGAGTTCGTGGACGTCGTGCTGGAATTAAAGGAAAGAAAAGTCCGCGAGGTGAAAACCGAGTACTTGACTTACGACTTCGACCTGCTAGTCGCGAAAGCCAACCACCTTTTAAACCGCGCGAAGAGCCATCTTTCCCAATTGAACAACTTGCGCACCGAGTACGAGATTAGGAGCACAAACGAGTTGAACAAGCAAATCAAGTTTTTGACCCTAGTGATGAAAAACCTGACTGCCCTCACCGTCATTCTCACCGTGCCGATGCTCATCGCAAGCTGGTACGGAATGAACTTCAAGTTTATGCCGGAATTAAGTTGGCAAACGGGCTACTCCGCCGCGCTTTTTGGCACGGTACTGGTAACCGCGCTGACCTTCGTGGCGTTTCGGCTCAAGAAATGGATTTGAGGAAAAAGAAAAAAAAAAGTTTTTGGCAACAAGCAAAAAAATTACGTGCCTTCGTTCCACGACGCCAAGTACTTCACCTGCTCCGCGGTCAGCTTGTCAATAGTCGTGCCCATCGCTTGGAGTTTAAGCAGTGCCACGCCCTCGTCGATTTCCTTAGGCACGTCGTAAACTTGCTTCTTTAACTTGCCTTTGTTCTTCACGATAAACTCGCTGCACAAGGCTTGGTTAGCAAAACTCATATCCATCACTTCACTCGGATGCCCCTTCGCGCACGCGAGATTCACTAGGCGGCCTTCCGCAAGCAAGTAAATCCTGTTGCCGTTTGACTTGAGCTTGAATTCCTCGACGTCGGGGCGGACTAATTTCTTGCCTAAAGAAACGCTGCTTAATTCACCTATATTAATCTCGACGTTAAAGTGCCCGGTGTTGCACACAATGGCCTTGTCCTTCATTAACAAAAAGTGTTCCTTGCGCAAGACGTGCTTGTTGCCCGTGACTGTGACGAACACGTCGCCAATCTTCGCGGCTTGCTCCATTGCCATCACGGAGTAGCCAAGCATTTTCGCCTGCAAGGCCTTCACGGGGTCAACCTCGGTGACTATCACGTTGCAGCCCATTCCGCGCGCTTTCAACGCCAGGCCAGAACCGCAGTTGCCAAACCCGGCGACGACAAAATTCTTGCCGGCAAGCAACACGTCGGTAGCGCGAATAATGCAGTCGAGAGTAGACTGGCCGGTTCCGTAAAAATTATCGAACCTGCTTTTAGT
>JACRGG010000110.1 GCA_016217775.1 Microcaldota archaeon | reverse complement strand
GCACGAGCCGCTCGTACTTTTTGCCGACAAGCGAGGCGAGGCCCTTAATGGCCGCGCGCAGGTTGTCGCCAAAATCCTCTGCATTCAACTTATCCATAGCTTTTCAACACGCTGCCAACTGCATTTTTCCATAAATTCAATTACATTTCACGACGGCTCGATTGCCTTTATCACGAAAAGCGAGCCGAGCATCCCAAAGCAAAACAGCGCGAACAGCGCGGTGAGAAGCAGGGGGTCGAACCCCCCGCCCAGGATTGGAAGCTGCATCACCGCGCTTAAAATCGCGAGCACCACCGGCGCGACTACCGCGATCATAATGAAGACGACCGAGAGGAGATTCAGCTTTTCAGTGAAATCGCGCACGCGCATTCCGGTCTCGAAAGCCACGTCGTCGGCGATTGTAGAGACGATTTCGCTTAGCGACCCCCCAGAGCGCAGGGCGCGGTTTATCTGCACTACGGCGCGCTTTAAGCCCTTGGACTTTATCCTGGAGGAAAAATTGTTTAACGCGGTCGCGCTTGGCACGCCTTTTTCCATCTCGTCGAGGACCTTGCGGATTTCCCGGCTCAACAATCCGTAGTCCGCGTTGGCAATCGATGCGAACGCGCGGTTGAAGCTCACCCCCGCCTTGATTTGGGTCGCGAGCTGGCGCAAGGCGAATGGAAGCTCCTTGTCGACAACCCTCGCGCGCGAGTCGGCTTTGATGCTGGGGTACAAAAGCGAGAGGACGCCCAGGCCGATGAAGGTCGTCAAGCCCAGCAGGAACGAGACGGACAATGCGGCGATTGAAGCGTTGAGGGTAAAGTCCGCGGCGGTAATGCCGAGGGTGGAAATGAATACGATTACCAAAAGCGCGGCGGCGACCGAAAGCGAGGTCGACAAGACCAGGTAAGACTCCAAATTGAATGCTATGCCCGACGCGACCAAGTCCTTGCGCAACTGCTTGGTTACGGGAAGGGCGGAGAAGAAAAGCGCGAGCGTGGAGAGCGGGCCCTCGAACGCCTTGTAGAAATTCCCGACTGAGCGCACAAGCCCTTTTGTGCCGCCCAACTTTACGTTCCCAAAATTCAGCTTTCCACCTGGCGCGCCAACGCGGCCGGGAACGTCTATTGCAGCGACGTCTTCAGCCGGAATCGAGGCGACCTCGCTTTTTTTCAAGCGCTTTACTATCTCGGAGAGCTCCTCGTGCTTCTCCCTAGTCGAGCGGTCCTGCTCGGTCACGATTTTCTTAATCTCTTCAATCCGTCCAGCCAATCAAACAACCCTGCTTGCGAAATTTCGCTTTCCAAAAAAAAAACACTGTTTTCAAAAAAAACTCACAGCCTGCCCGTCCGCTTCATCAAGTAATTCTGCGTCACGTCCGAAACGTCGGAGAGCCCGCGGATTCCCTTCTTGTTCAACTCGATTAAAATCTGCTTGCGCGCGTCCAACTCCTTAAGCAAGTCCTCCTTAGACAGCCCCGTGTAGTGCGAGAGCGTCCCGAAGTAATTCGACTGCACTCCCGTCGCCTCCAGGACGTCCTTGCTCGGATTCCACTGGTAAAGCACTTGAATCTGCGGCGCCTCGCCCTCGACCACGAGAATTTCAGCCAACTCCGTAATCCGCCTGATTACCCCCTTTCGCCTGTCGAAAATGCGCTGCTGCATCACAACGAAATTCAAGGAACTAAGCATTATCAGCGGAACCGAAATCGGCGGGCTTTGCAGCCTCACGATAGTCTCCCGCGCGCTGTTGGAGTGCAGCGTCCCAAAGCACCCGTCGTGGCCTGTGTTCATCGCCGAGAAGAGAGTGTACCCCTCCTCCCCGCGGATTTCACCTACGATAATCCGGTCGGGCCTCATCCTAAGAGAGTTTTTCACCAACGTGTTCATCGTCACTTCCCCGACTCCCTCGGTTCCCGGAGGCCGCGTCTCGAATCGAATCCAGTGCGCGAACGGCAGGCTCAACTCCGCGGTGTCCTCGATGGTGACGAGGCGCTCGATGTTCGGCACGAAGCTAGTCAGGATGTTAAGCGTAGTCGTCTTCCCGCACGCCGTACCCCCCGCGATGATTATGTTCGCGGGCTTTGCCCCCAAGCCCTCGGCGGCAAGCCACAAAAACGCGGCGACCTCGTAGTCAATAGTGTTAGTGTTGATGATGTCAATAATGCTTAGTGGGTCCTTGCGGAATTTTCGAAGCGTAAGCGTCGAGCCGTCCAAAGACACGGGCGGAATAGTCGCGTTCACGCGCGTGCCGTTTGGAAGCCGCGCGTCGAGAAGAGGCGAGTGCACGTCAATCCTCCTTCCGACGTTTCGCGCGATTCTGTCAATGAGGTTTCGTATGTCCACATCATCATAGAACCAAATGCTCGAGCGCATCATCCCGTACTTTCTGTGAAAAACGTACACGGGCTTGTTGACTCCGATGACCATTATCTCCTCCAAGTCGTCGTCTTGAAGCAACGAGTCGATTAGGCCAAAACCAATCATTTCCTTCACTACCGCGTTCGCGAAAAACTCTTTCGAGTTAACCGGAATGCGCAGCTCGGGGGTTGCCTCGACTATCTCCATTATTTTCATAAAGTACTTCGCGCGCTTTTCCCGCTCGGTCAACAAGACGGATTCCGCGGAGGGGATTAGGGCGGTGGACAAGTCGAGCAGTGCCTGCACCATTTCCTTCTCCGCGCCCTTGTAGTGCGGGGAGGGCACTTCGTAAAGCGGGAGAGCCTCGTTTTTTTCCTGAAAAACCCTGGTTTCGCCGTACGAGTCGATTAAAATGCGTTCCTTGGACGAGGCGGGCTCATCGTTTTGGTACGCAAAGTCCTTTACCCGCTCGCTCTTGGCCTTCTTCAAAACTGAATCCAAGTAATCCATAAGCTAAGCACTAACCGAAAGCAACAAACGGCGTTGCATAAAAAGGGTTACGCTAAATTAGTTGAAAAACCCTTGTGTTATCCGCCCAAAATGCAAATAGGGGGGCGTTGGCGTTAGGAGGCAAAAAAATGCGGGAAAGCGCCGAATGCAACAACCCGCGCCCGCCGGTCATAAAACCAGCTTGGCTCCAATCGCGATGGCAAACCCGGCGGCGCCGTAAATCCCGAACAGCACGAAGCAGAATATTCCCAGGGCGGAGAGGAAAACAATGGATTTTGGCTTTAGGAACAGGAAGTAAGTGAGGAGAAAGCACGCCGCTATGTAAGAAAGTTCTAAAAGCACATTCCACCACTTGCCTAAAAAATTGCCGTTAAAAAAATTTAGGAAAAAATTATTGCTGCTCGGCGGGAATGTCTATGGCCACGGGAATTGATTTCGAGAAGCACCCGGCCTGCACGACCAGCTCGCCCAAGTACTTTCCCGCCACACTCGGCGGGCTGACTTCAATCTGGAGGCGCGCCGAGTCTTTAGGCAGGATGCTTATCTTGTCCAGCCGCGTCTCCCCAAACGCCGCCACGCTAACGCAGGACGCGCATTCCCTGCTCCCTGAATTAAACTTGTATGAAATGCCGGACACGGTGTTCCCGCCGTTGTTTGTTATGACGAGAAAGTCCTTGAACTCCTCCTTGCTGTTGTAGTTAATCGACTCCGGGGAGACGGCAACGTCTATTTTCCTGACTGAAAACTTTTTGCCCAACTCCGCCGACGTTCCCTTAATCCTAATCCCGCCGTCAATGCCTCCCTCCTCCGCGGAGGCGGACACTATCAAGCCGGCCGCAACCGTTTCCCGCCCGCCGGACGCTATTGAAACCGCTTCCTTGGGGAACTCGAGAAAATCCCCCAAAGTCCCGTCCGCAACCAGCCAAAACTGCTCGTCCGCAGTCCCGTTGTTGAAGACGCTAAAAGCCACTTTGCGCGAGCAGCTTGGAGAAAACTCCGAGGGAATGTCCGTTTCCAAAAACACGAGCTTGGTCGACTTGGAGAGCTGCACTGAAAAAGTTTTTTCAGCCCCGGAGGGAACCTCCACTTCCTCCTCGTACGGCTCGAATGGCGGCTGCGCGTCCACAACCAAAACCGCTTTTCCCGCAGGCACGCCCTCAAACACCGCCCTGCCAAAATCCGAGTTTTTGGACCTCACCAGGTTTTTCCCATTAATGCTTCGAAGCAGCACTTGCGCGCCGTCAAAACCGGCGGGGTCGTCCATTACTTTGACTATTACCGTAACCGCGCTGTTTTTTGGGAAAACGTAGACGTAAAACAGCGCGCCGCCGGCAAGAAGCGCAACCACGAGCAGCACCGCCCAGTACTGCTTTAGCGCTGAAAGCACTGGCTCGAGCGCGTCACCCAAGCCCCCGGAGGAGCCGGACGAATTGTAATCAGAGTAATCCTGCGGCATACGATAAACCCAACGCAATTCAATTCTTTAAACGTATCGCATAATCCTTTTCTTTGGGAAAGAAAAGCATTAATGGAAAAGAAACCAAATTCAATTCTTTAAACGTATCGCATAATCCTTTTCTTTGGGAAAGAAAAGCATTAATGGAAAAAAAACCAATTTCAGCCAGTTAATTTTCGCAGCTCGCTTGCATCCACGCGCAGGCGATGAATGCGCATTATTTTTTGGAAGTCCTTTTCCTTCTTTACCAAATCCAATAATTGCTTTCCGCAAATCCGCTCCAGCTTCTCTTCCCGCAAAACATCCTTAACCAACCGCCCAGCCGCCGCGCCCTTCAGTAATTCCAGCACCGCGGGCTTGACTATCTTCCCCCCCGCGCACAAGTCAAGGGCATCTTTGAGGACTAGCTGGCTTAATTTTTCCGCCGCGAACCCGTCTCTTTTTAGCTGGATTATTGTCTCCAAGAGGGTTGTCGCAATAAACTGCGGCTCGCATTTTGAGTTCGCTACAAGCCACTCGAACAGCTCGAAGTCGCGCGAGGAAACCAAACGCTCAGCCAATTGAGAATTCAAGCCGAGCTTCTCGTACTTGCCGATTTTCTCTTCCATCGGCTCAATCAAAGCGGCTTTGTCAATCGACTTTTCGCTGATTTGAACAGGAGGCAAGTCCGTCTCGGGGTACATCCGCGCCTTTCCGGGAATCGGGCGCATAAAAAAGCTTTTCTCCCCCTCGGCCCTTCTCGTCTCGCCAGGAACTTGAACAAGCAATTCCATTGCGCGCGAGAACACCGCGTTCAACCCGGTTTCGCACTGCGCACTGCCACCGGCAACCATAATGAACGCGTCGAGCTTTTGAATCCCCAATTCTTTTTCCGCATTATCCAATTCTCCCTCGGAAAAACCGTATTTTTTCAAGTCCTCGTCCGAGTGGAACAACCCGCCTAATCCAGAAACTGCTTTCAGCACGCCGGACAACTCTGTTCCCACCCGATAGTTTTCAAACAATTCAAAACCCAGCAAGCCCTCGAATTTCTGCAGGCGGACTCCCAAGACAACCCCGCCGGACGAAACCGCTTTTTTCGCAATCGCGCACGAAGTGTTCTTGAAAACATTCGTCAAGTCAATTAAATCAATTACTGCCTGCTTGCCCTGCTTTGCTTTTGCCTGCTTGGTTGGCTTTGCCTTCCGCTTTTCCAAATCCTTTTTTACTTCCAACAACCCTAGCTGCCTGCGTGCCTCGTTCTCAACCAATTTAGGCACCAAGTCTAGCTCCTGGCTGCCCTTTATTTCAGTGCGGCTCCCGCCCGTTACCGAGACGTTGAGGTCTTGGCGGATTGAGCCGATTCCCCTCTGCACTTTACCCGTCGCGCGCAGCAATTGCCCGATTAGCAAAGCTGTTTCCTTAACGTGAGAAGGGTCTTGAAGGCTCGCATCCGTAGCGATTTCAATTAATGGAATTCCAAGCCTATCCAAGCGATAAACAACGCTGTCTTCTTTCTTCTCGACTATCCCGGCCGATTCTTCCTCTAAGCAAATCGTTTGAATCCCAACTATTCCCTTGCTCGTTTTTAACTCGCCGTTCACAGCCACAAGGGCAGTTCTTTGAAACGCGCTTGGCGCGCTCCCGTCCACAACCGTTTTTCTCATCACGTGGACTTCCGGGAGGACTTGCGCGTTAAGCGCTTTCGCGACTTGCAAAACAATTTCAAGCGCTTCTTGGTTCACTGGCTTTGGCGGCTGGTCGTCCTGGTCAACTAGGCACGAGTTTTCCTCGAATAATTGGTATACGAATGTTTTTCCCCTTCCCTGCTCAAACGCGGCCGCTGGGTCTACTTGGCCCAGTTCCCCGACAACGGCTTTTAGCCGCCGCGTTATTTGCCCGCTTGGCTTTGCGAACTCGTCGAGCTGCGCGCTGCAATCGCAGAACAACTTTGTTTTAGTAGCTAAACGCTGGTGGATTTCAATCCCGGAGCGAAAGCCGATTTTCTTAAAATCAAGTTTTTCTTCCATTACCTTCACTTTAGTTAAGTACTAGCGCAATTATGGAAGAATTGAGGGAATTAAAGAATTAAAAGAGCGCGGACGGAACGACTTGCATTTTAGGGTAAACAAAGGCACATAAAAGTTCATTACCTTGCTTGTTTTGTTTATATTTAGTTTACTATATAGTAAACTATTTAAATACTAAAAATCATTAACTGCATATGGTTAATGGATTTAAGGGAAAATCACAGAGGATAGTAATGTTTTTGCTGCTGCACGCCGGACAATTAGTCAGCCAAAAGCAGATAGTTGAGCAAACGAAGCTAAGCAAGGGGCTGGTCAGCAGGGTAGTGAATTGGCTGTCTGCAAATGGGGCGGTAAAGCGGCCTTACCGCACGAGAGTAGTGCTTGAGTACCCGCAAAAGCTTCTTGCCGACTGGAGTGGACAGCGGGAAATTGCGTTGAAAAAAGCGTATTTTGCTAAAGACGAGGGAATCTTAAAGAAAGTCAAGCACTGCCACACACTATTGTCCGGAGCCTGGCTTGACTGCGGGTACTTGCGCAGCGGATTCACCACCGTTTTTGTGGAACCAAATTTCGTTCCACCCGCGCCTATGAAGCTAGTCGAGGGTAAAGTCGGGCAGCTCAAGTCAAAAGTCGTATTGATTCCGGCAGAGGATGAATTCGTTTTCTACGGCAAGAGAAGCGTAAACAACGAGAAAATAGTAAACCCGTTTTTGCTGTATGCGGACTTGGCCAGCTTTGGCGGCATTTGCCTGACTGCATTGCAGCAAGTGGCTGAAAAGCACGGATTTGCGCAGCTGATTGAGGCGAGAAAATAAATGGCAGAGGTTTACGGAAGGCAAATCTGCGAAAAATCATTTAAGGAAATGGCGCGCTTTGTTTTTTACGCCAACAGCATTGGAGAAATTCCCCTCGTATTCGGCGGCTGGGCGGTTTACCACTACAACCCGTACGCCGGCAGCCGCGACGTTGACTTTGTCGTAGCCGACGATAGGTTTGACCCGCTGGTTGATTTTCTAGCAGGCGAGGGCTACTCGCAAAAAGAAGCGCGGCTGTTTAAAGACGGTATTTTCTTCGACTTGTATAAGCAAAGCGAAGACATTGGAAGCGAGGAAAACAAGCTGCAATTCAGCCAATTGTACAAAGACGCGCAGAGGGTTTACTTAAAACGCTACGGGACGACGGGCGCAAGTGGCGAAGTGATGATTCCGGCAATTTCCAACCTGCTTTTCTTCAAGCTCCACGCGCTAGCAAACCGAAGCGTGCCAAAAGACAAAAGCGATGCTATAGCATTGCTGCTTAAGGCAAGCGAAGATGAACTAAAACAACTTAGGCAAATGCTTTCGCCGCATCTCAAAACGCGATTACAAGTATTGAGAAACGACGGGCAAAACCTTGCGCTTGCCGCCCTGCCTACGCAAAGAAACCTCAATTTGCTGAACAAGAAAATCAAGGAAGCAATCAACTAGAATTTTACTCAAACTCTCTTTCCTTAAGCCGCGGGTTGTACTCCCCGCGAAGGTTTTCCTTCATTAGCGCGCTTACTTTCTTTTCGTCAAAGCCCTTGTGGCCCAAGAGCCAGCCTAGCTTTACGAACGCGGTTTCCGAAAGCATATCGGAGCAGTACACTACGCCTAATTTATCCATTTCACGCGCGCCCTCGTAAACGTACGGAGAGACGACCCCGTACAGGCATTGGGTGGCAAACGCGACTACTACGCCATCATCAATCGCGCGCTTTATTGAATTGCTCCAAGAAAACTTTTCGTCCGAAGTGTGAGTCGGCACTTGGCCTAATGCGGTTGCCTCGACAACGATTCCGCGGTATTTCTTGTCCACGAAAAAATCAATCAATTCCGGGTTCGAGCCGGGATAAGCCTTGACTAGCGTGGTTTTCTCCTCGAAAACCGCATCAAGAACGCAATCCTCTTTTTTAGACTGGCTGGTTTTTTGGAGGAAATCTATTTTCCCGCTTGGGTAAACCCGCGCTATTGGCGAGTCGTTAATGGACTTGAATGCGTCGCGGCGGGTTGAATGCATTTTCCGTACTTTAGTGCCGCGCATCACGTCGCACGAGCCGTCGCTGGACGAGGAGTGAAACGCGACTACGGTTTCACTCGTGTTAGAGTTAGCGGCGTAAACGCTTGAGCAGATTAGGTTTTGTTTTCCGTCGAAACTCCCCCTATCAGGGCTTCTCTGCGCGCCCGTCACCACAACGGGCTTGTTTTGGTCCTTAATCATGAATGACAGGGCTGCGGAAGTGTATCCAATCGTGTCCGTGCCTTGCGTTAGCACTACTCCGTTAACGCCCGAATTTAATTCACTGACACACTCCTTCGCCATCCTAATCCACTGCTGGGGGGAAAAGTTTTCAGACCACATTATAAACGGGGATTTTATTGAAGTCAGCGAAACGATTTGCGACAATTCGGGGGTCGTCTCCAGAATTTCCTGCGGGGTCAAAACGGTTTTCACCCCGCCGAGGCGGTAGTCAACGCGCGCGGCTATCGTTCCCCCGGTTGAAACCAATGATATTTTCGGCAAGTCCTTTCGCGCCTTGACAACAATCGACGGCCTTGATTCGAGCCTGCTCCCGCCCCCGATTTTTTCTATTGAATCGCCTGCAGAAAACGTTATTGCAGTATTATAGCCGGAGTCAAGCTTTAGGACTATAAGGCCGCTTGCGCTGTACGCGGTTTTAGGCAGTAAAACCCCCTCGAAAGAGCCTTGCTTTGTTTTAACTAGAATCTGCGAGCCGACTTGCGCGCCCGCTTTTTCCAAAGCCTGCTTGACAATGCCGCCATAACCGGGTAAATCCAAGAAAACCACTTGCAATTAAGTAATAAATCAAAGGATTAAAAACAAGTGTTGTAAGGACCGGCATTAGGCGGAACTGGACGGCAAAGAAAAAAGAGGCGGAACTGCCGGAACGCACGTTGCGAGCCGCTTAAATACCGCGCAAGGCAGGATGCCTGCAACGGCAGCTGAAAAAAACACTCCAGTTGTATTTTCATACTAATAGCAAGATATTAATAGTATTATTAGTATGATTTTACTACGAGGTGTGTTGGCTGATGGCGCAGATAGCGACTTTGTCCGAGCGCGGGCAGGTAGTGATTCCTTTGCAGGTAAGGGAGAAAATGGGTTTGGAGGCTGGAAGCAAGTTCGCCGTCTTTCCGGTTAACGACTCTATTGTCCTAAAGCGGATGGAAATCCCCTCTTTGGACCAGTGGGACACTGCATTAAACCCGCTTAGGCACGAGGCCGGAAGGAAGAAAGTCAGCGAGCGCGGCATTAGCAGGATGGTTGCAAAATCAAGGCGGAGAAAGTGAAAATAGTCTTAGACACGAACCAGCTGATAGCCGGCATTCTTTGGCCAAACGGCCCTGCCGGGTTCATCCTCGAGTGCTGGCGGAAGGGAGGAATAGAGCCCGTAATTTCTTTGGAAATCATCGACGAGCTGGAGCGAGTCTTAACCGACAAGTTCGATTACGGGCGCGAGTCAGCCGATTACTTAAGGCGCACGCTCGCGTTTCACGCAACACTTGTCGAACCCGTTGAAAAAATCAATGCAGTCAGGGACGATCCGAGCGACAAAATGTTTTTGGAAGCCGCCGCTGCGGGAGGAGCGCAATTCATCGTAAGCCGCGACAAGCACTTGCTTAAGCTTCTCGAGTTTAGGGGAATCAAGATAATTCCGCCAGAAGAATTCGCGAGAAAAATCAGGCAATCACATTAAATCCAGCGGGGAAAACACCCGCTTACTCATTTGCACAAAGCCATTCTCTCCGTCCCCAAAAACGGAATTTAAAAAGGGAGGTTAGGGTTAATAATGTTTTTTCACACAAAAACCCTAGTGCATAAATTAAAACCAATAAAACCTATTTTCAGGATACAATATCGCGGTGAATAAGAAATGGCTTTTGAGTTGATGTGGGAAGTCGCGCAGACGGGCTACTTCGTGGTCGCCGACCAATTCCCGGAGTACACCAAGCACTTGCACGAACTGACTGGAGTCACGTTCTCCAAGGTAGTCGCCGAGTTCAAGGCGTTAGACCAGAGAACTTACTTTGACGCAAGCGAGTGGAACGTGATTGACAAGGCCTTGTTCGAATGGGTTTTGAAAAACCCCTCCAACGCGGATGGAATCAACAAGAACATCCGCGACACAGGTAACGCCTTCCTCAAGCTCCAAGACGAGCTGCTTATCGGGAAAAGCTTTTCAAAACTATCGAATGCCCAGCTAGCGCAAAAGTACGCCAAGTTCAAGGACGCGATGCAGGCCTCGCACAACTCCGGGCAGGTGTGGAACGTGCTTGAGATGAAAAACCAGCTTCTCTCGAATTACTTGGCGCAAATCGTGAACTCGAGGATTGCGGACGCAAAGCAAAGCGCAAAGGCGAACCAGTTGCTTGTAACGCCAACCGAGGCGGGAATCAGCGAGAAGCTAAACGAAGAACTGCTGGAATTAATCAACAAGGGCGACGATAGCGCGGTAAAATCGTTTTACGAAAAGTACGCTTGGGTCACTTACGCGTACCTGGGCCCGGCAATGACGCGCGCGCAGTTCTCGGAGCACGCGGATGGATTGAAGAAAACGTAACGGTTTAGTTTTGTAGGCGGTTTTGTGTTATTTCTTGCATAAATTGCGTGAAGTTTTCTTCTCGTAGTCGCGCGGTTTGGAAGAAGCTCATTAGCACTGAAGTTGTTTGCGCTCCTTGTTCGGATTGGCTTC
>JACRGG010000109.1 GCA_016217775.1 Microcaldota archaeon | reverse complement strand
TTTTGCACTACTTGCTCCATTTGCGCCCACCTCGAAAAAATGCCGTGAATACCCCTAGAAAACTATCTTTCCCACAGGACTGCCTATATAAACCACCACAATACCTAGTGGTTTAACCAAGTATTAACCACAAGATTTGAATATATAAGGCTTTCGGGGCTTAGAGGGAAAAAAACCCGTTTTTTCCGGTTTTTCACTTGAACGCAAAAAAACTTGAAAACAAAAAAACATTGAAATAACCGCGAGTTTTTAACTAGAGAAACGCATTCTTTTTGATATGCACAAAATGTTTACGTGGTTTGAAGGAAATGAATTGAATGCCATTCTAGACCGCGAGGGGGTTGACAAAAATCCTCCGAAAAACGCCAACATAAGCAGCTTGCACGCATCAAGCATTAGCCTATTTAGGTTTATTTTAAACAGCGGAGATCCTCGCTGGAGGCTTGCCTTCACGCACGCAAGGCTGTTGAAAGAAAAAAAAATCAAGGGCATTCATTTAGAGAACGCATTGCAGGCGAATTACCTTTCTTCAGAAAACAAAAGCTGGCGCAACAGGTATTCGGCGTTTGTAAGCAAAGAAAACATCTCCCACCTTTCCCGCGCGCTGAAAAACAATGAGATCGGGCACGAGTTTGCGGCAGCTATTGGGGAAAAAACAATTTTGGAAAATGGATACGAACTTAAGTTGGAAAAAACACGGAACACCAGCAGAAAGAAAGACGCGAACAACGTAAGCGGCTGCCCCGAAGCGCTTTGGCAGCTGCAGCTGTTTAAAGACGGGAAATACTTGGGAAGAGTTGGTTTCAATTTTCATAAAGAGAGGCGCGCAAAGATAATATCAATTACCAACATACAGGGGGCTGAAGGAAAACAAGCGCAAATAAAACAGGCGGAAAAGCATTTGGGAACGAATTTTGGCGCGTTTCTGATCAAGCACGTGAAAAATGCGTTGGGCGAGGAAGTAGTATACCGGGGCAGAAAACAAGAAAGGAACAGAACAATGTATACAATGGCATTTAGGAAGGCGGGGATAAAACCTGGCCAAATTTTTTCCTAACGTCAATTGTCTAAGTCGCGCGAGGGCGCGCGAAAAACAATCGGGTTAAAAAAAGCTTATTGCCAAAAGAGTTGAGCAAAGCCGGGAGGGCTTTAGCGAAAGAAAAACGATTTGCGTGCGATGATATGGACTACAACTCACTGTCAATCGAGCTTCACGGGAAGCTTTGCGGGAAACTAAGCGTTACCTCAAAAATAAAAGTCGACTCTAAGGAAATCCTCTCCCAAGTTTACACCCCAGGCGTTGGGGCGGTGAGCAGGAAAATCGCGGAAAACCCTTCTGACGTCTACAAGTACACTATGAAGAAAAACTGCGTGGCCGTAGTTTCCGACGGCAGCGCGGTTCTTGGCTTGGGCAACATCGGCGCGTTGGCCGCAATTGCGGTAATGGAGGGAAAAGCGGTTTTGTTCAAGGAACTCGCGGGAATAGACGCGTTTCCAATATGCTTGGACGAGCAGGACCCCGACAAGCTCATTGAAATAATCAAGGCTCTTCACCCCGTGTTTGGCGGAATCAACTTGGAGGACATTGCAGCGCCAAAATGCTTTCAAATCGAGGCGGCGCTTCAAGACCTTGGCATTCCGGTAATGCACGACGACCAGCATGGGACTGCGGTCGTAGTGTCGGCCGCGCTCACCAACGCGTGCCGCGTGACGAAAAAAAACATTTCGCAGCTAAAAGTGGTGATTAACGGCGCGGGGGCTGCCGGGACCGCGATTGCCCGAATGCTCGCGTGCCAGGATTTAGACGAGCAAATCTGCACTCCGGTTGGGCAAGTAATACTGTGTGACACTAAAGGCGCGATTTACAGGGGGAGAAAGGACTTGGCGGGGTACAAGCTTGACTTGGCGGAGCGAACCAACCCCGATTCAATTAAAGGCGAGCTTAAGGACGTGATTTTAGGCGCGGATGTTTTCATCGGAGTAAGCAAGGCTGGACTGGTAAGCAAGGAAATGATTAAGTCGATGAACAAAGACCCCATCGTGTTTGCAATGGCAAACCCAGTTCCGGAAATAATGCCTCAAGACGCGCTTGATGCCGGCGCGGCCGTGGTTGGAACGGGGAGAAGCGATTTCCAAAACCAAGTAAACAACTCCTTGGGATTCCCGGGAATATTCCGCGGAGCCCTCGACTCGGGGGCGAAACGAATTAACGGCGCGATGAAACTCGCGGCAAGCCAGGCTATAGCAAAGTCTGTGAAGAACCCGACGCGCGAAAACATTTTGCCTTCCACTCTCGACAAGAGCGTCGCGCAAGCAGTTGCCGCAGCCGTTGCCAAAGCCGCGCGGGAATCAGGCGCGTGTGAGTAAACACCAATTGCTTTAAAGAACGCTTAACTTAACTAATTTACAAAACTACTACGCAAACCAATATTTTCAAGTGAATACTATGGCGGTTGAATTCGTTTTTGAGGATGGCAAAATCCTGGTTAAGGACTTGATTAGCATCCAGGCTTTAGACCGCGGGTTTTTCGGGGTTTACCCGCAGGAGAAAAAAGTCTTGATGGAACTAACTCCCCAGGAAGCCCTCTACTTGCTTGACGTGCGCGGGGCTTCGTGCTTCCAGAACGGGCATAAAATGGGCTTTAACGAACTGGCGGAGAAATTCGAGGACAAAAAATTTTTGGCGAAGTACTTTTGCTTCAAGGACTGGCGCGACCGCGGCATCATCGCGCGGCCGGTGAAGGAAGCTAGCGGGAATTACGGGCGCAGTCCCGTAGAGAAATACCCTTCAATGGATTTTGCCGCGCCTAAAGTGGGGGCGAAGGGATTGTTTTTCTTCGACGACTTGTTGAGCGTGATTGACGAGGAGAAAACAGGGCTGGAATTGTACGAGCGGGACTGGTTCGGGCAGTGGGGGACGTACAAGGCGAAAAAGCACGGGCGGAACCTCAAGTTGGATGCGTACGAGACGCTGTTCTTGTCAAAGCACGGCGGGTACAGGCTGGCTAACTCGACTGCAGTCAAGTTGGCTAAAGAGGCGGTTGCGCGCAGGAGCGATTTTACCTCCCTTTATGAAGTGTACGAGGACTTGCGCCTGCGCGGGTTTATTTTAAAAACGGGCTTTAAGTTCGGCACGCACTTTAGGCTGTATTTTCCTGGCGCGAAGCCCAAGTCCGACGACGAGGGCAAGCAAGGCGCTCAAAGCGATTGGATGCACTCAAAGCACGTCATCCAAGTATTCCCCCGCGAGAGCAAAATGCTGATTTCCGAGTGGGCGCGCGCGATTCGAGTCGCGCACGGAGTCAAGAAAACGTTCATCCTCGCGATTGCCGGGAAGAAGAGGGAAAAGCGAGGGGAGCTCGACTTTTTATTGTACCACCGCAACCACGGGCAGATCGAGAACCCGAAGGCCGACAAGCCGAAGTTTTTTATGCTCGCGTTAAGCGAGGAGGAGGAAATCGGTGGCGAGGAGCTGGCGCAGGCGATTGAGAAAAGCCGAGAGCACGGCCTGGACTTGATTCTAAGCATTTGCGACCGCGAGACCGCAGTAACGCATTATCGAGTGAAGAGAATCGAGCTGAAGAAAAGCAAGTTCGAGTACTACGAAATCGAGTGGATGCAACCTTGATTGAACTGGCTCTCGAGCAGGGACTGGAGAGAATTCACGAAAAAATAAGTGGAATCGATGGTTTTCCGAAAATAATCTCTGTTTACGGCTGGAAGGGGCACGGGCGAACCAAGCTCATTCGCGAGATTCTGGGCGGGCTTTCTAAGGAAGATAGGGAGAGGGCAGCAATAGCTTCAAGCAAGGAAGATTTAGAGCAGATTTCCCCGCACGTTGAAAAACTGCGTTTCGTGTTTTTGAGAACCGAGCCCGGAAGGCCGTTGGACGCCCAAAGCCTCAATCACTTGGGGCGAAGAAGCCACTTTTCAATTCGAGTAATAAACCCGAACAAGACGCACGAAATTACGGCGGACAGGATTGCGGGAACAGCCAACTTGGCGAACATTACAATAAAGCACGGTTTTCGATGATTGCAATGGCGAAGACAAAAGCGGCTTTTTTTGACGTTGACGGAACCCTCACAAGGGGTTTTTACATAATCGATTTTCCGGAATACCTTGTTAAAAAAAAGTGTTTTCATCCGCCCGCAATGAAGCGCATACGGAGCCTCTTGTATCAGTACAGGAAAAATAAAGAGAAAAATTACGGAAAGTTCGCGACAAAAATAGTCAACGCAATCGCAGGCGGATTTGAAGGATTTAAAGAAAGGAGAGTGAGGCGGCTCGGGGGGAGGTATAACGAAGAACACCAAGAAAAATTGTTTGGATTCTCTAAGAAACTGCTTGGCTTGTTTAGAAAGGAAAAGTTTATTTTAATGGCAATCAGCGGCTCGCCGGAGGAGGTAATTTCGCCGTTTTGTAAAAAAATGGGGATAAGAAACTTTGCTGCAACCAGCTTCGTTGCAAAAAACGGGGTTTACACTGGCGAAGTTAAACAAAATTGCGCGGTATTTGAAACAAAGAGTAATGTCTTGAAAGAGCTAGTTAGAAAACACGATATTGACTTAACGCAATCTGCAGGCTTTGGCGACACCGAACAGGACGCCGCGATATTAAACCAAGCGGGAATTCCTTTTGCAGTCAGCCCGAATGCGGAATTAACTAGAATTGCAAAAAAAGAAAACTGGCCGATAATCCGCGACGACGGGAACGCGATTGAAACAGTTAAAAAACGCTTGAAGCAAAAAACATTTTTGTAAAAACGCGGGCGGACACCCGAAAACTATTGGGATTTTTTTCTAATGCTTTTCCCTCAAGTGCTTTTCGAGTATTGAAAAAAAGCCGTCCCGCAGCTTCCCAAACTTCACTTGATTCCAATGCTCGTCCCGTTCGCTCGTGGAATAGGCGATGGCCAGCGAGTTTCTGCCCAAGTGCGGAAAATCCGCTAGGTTAAACAGCCGAGCGAGCTCTTGGCCGGAGTGCAGGCTTAACGTGGTTTTTCCAAAGGCGAGGGTGCGCGAGGGAAGGTCTTTTGAAAAAAGCTCTTCAGCCGACAGCAGCTGCGGCTTCCCGGATTTTGAATCCGCCAGCAGCGCGCTTGCCTTGGCCGCGGCTTTAGCAAAAAATTTTTCAGCCTCGTGGTGGTCCAGCGCGGCTTTTAGAAAACCGGGAATTTGCCTGCGCGGCACGTGGACGATTACGGAATGCGGGGCGGCGCCCTCGGAAGCGTCCGGATAGAAATGAAATTTTATTCCCCTGAAAACCTGCATTGCAGACAACCTAGTTGTTTAAAAATTTCACTAATTAAATAGCCTAGTACGGGCAAGTTATTGAAAGCATTTGTTTGCCTAATAATTGCGCGCGAAGTTTGATTTCAAATGGATGAGAAGGCTAGTTCGGAGAAATTGTTTTGGGCGGACTCGATTGCCTCCAAGGCCGTTGGGCCGCAGGTGGTTAACGACGCGAAGACCCCCAGCGGGAAAGTGCACGTTGGCGCGCTGCGCGGAGTCGTGATTCACGACGTTATCTACAAGGCGCTGGAGGACAACAAAATTAAGGCGTCTTACTTGTACGGATTCGACGATTTTGACCCGATGGACGGGTTTCCAACGTACCTGCCGGAAAAATTCCGCGAGTATATGGGATTGCCGCTGAACAAAGTCCCCTCGCCACAGGCGGGCTTTGAGAGCTTCGCGCAGTTTTACGCAGAGGATTTTAAGCAAGTCTACGAAAAAATCGGTTGCAAGCCGAAAACGTATTGGACCAGCGAATTATACGAAAGCGGCAAGTTCAATGCGGCAATCAAGACAGCGTTGGAAAACGCGGAAAAAATCAGGCAGATTTACAAGCAAGTCAGCGGCGGGGAGAAGAAAGAAGATTGGATGCCGTTTGCGGCAGTTTGCGACGAGTGTGGGAAAAACGGGACGACTAAAGTCCACTCGTTTGACGGAAAAAGCGTTTCGTACACTTGCGAGCCAAACTTGGTGAAGTGGGCGCAAGGCTGCTCCCATAAAGGGGAAAAAAGCCCGTTTGACGGCGGCGGGAAATTTCCGTACAAAGTCGAGTGGGCCGCGAAGTGGATGGTTCTAGGCGTAACCATTGAAGGCGCTGGGAAAGACCATTCCTCAAAGGGCGGGAGCAGGGATATTTCAAACCGCATTGCTAGCGAAGTGTTTGGAATTACGCCTCCGCTTAACGTGCCTTACGAGCATTTTCTGTTGGAGGGAAAGAAAATGAGTTCCTCAAAGGGCTTGGGGGTGACGGCGCGGGAAATGAGCGAGTTGATTCCCCCGTCTTTGCTGCGGTTTTTGATGGCGCGATACAAGCCAAAGACTGCGATTAATTTCTCTCCGGAGGGAGAAACGATTCCGCGGCTGTTTGATGATTTCGACAAGATGCGCGAGAGCTTTTTTGCGCGCAGGACTCCCCTTGACCCGGACGAGAAAAGAATTTTCGAGTTGTCAAGCATTGAAAAACCCGAGGACGGGTTTAGGATGCCGTTTTCACAAATCGCGTTCTTGATTCAAGTCCCGGGCGTTGACTTGCTTGTGCAAGTGGAGAAGGCGGCTGGAAGAAAATTAAATGAAAGCGAGAAAAACGGCTTGGACAACAGGGTCGAGTACGCGAAAAAGTGGGTCGAGCAATTCCTGCCGCAAGAGGAAAGGCTGCGCGTAATTACACTCGGCGAGGCGAGGGAAAACGCTGGAAAACTGTCCGATGCGCAGAAAAACGCGTTGAGGCAATTAAGCGAGAGGCTTGATTCAATCGCGCCAGAGGACGTTAAGCTAATCAGCGAGCAAAACGGGCTAAAGCCATCTCAATTGTTTGAAGCCGCTTACTTGGTGGTAATCGGGAAAACCCGCGGGCCGAAACTGCTCCAAATGCTTGCGGCCTTGGGAATGGAATTTTCGAAAAACAGGCTCAAGCTGCTCGATTAGGCAACAATTACAAAAAAAAGGCAATGAGCGATGAAGTGGGTTAAGTTCGTTGAGAGGAAAAACAGCGTGTTGTTCGCCGAAATAATCGGAGTCGGCGGAAGAAAGGAATTGACTGAAAAAATAACGGGATGCCGCGGGCTTGGCTACGATTATTACCTGCAGCTGGACAACGACGTTTTGATAAACGAGGAAGAAATTGCGGAAAACACTGAAAAACTTCGAGAGCAAATAAGCTCGAATGGATACGCGCCGTTATTGGCGTGGGCGGAAAAATGGGAGAAAGCCTGCAACGAGTTGCTATCCTTCAGCGGTAAAACAAGCGAGTCGCCGGTTGAAAAAAAATCCGGGCAACTGCTCGCGGAATTCACCGAGTATTTTCGCAAAAACCTTCTTGTCTCAACCTCGGTCAGCACGATAACAATTACCATAGACAAGGTAGTTGAGGAAAAAATACGGGAAGTATTGAAAAACAGGCTTTCGGACGAGAGTAAAACCGCCGAAGCGTACCGCGTCATCGCCAAGCCGGAGAAGGAAAATGACAACGAGCGGGAAGCCGAGTCTTTTTTGAAAATCGGCGAGTACGCGCAGAAAAACGCTCTGGCGGCGGACGCGCTTGATGAAACAGCGAAGAAAATGGTTGAAGAACACGCGAGGGAATTTGGTTGGATTAACACCGCGCGGTTTTATGGAGAGCCGTGGCGCAATGATGAAATTGAGGACAGGCTGAAAAACGCGCTCAAAGACGACTGCGGGAGGAAACTCGCTGAAAATAAGGAAGCCCGCGAAACGGAAAAAATTGAGGAGCAAAAATTGTTCGCGCAATTAAGGCTTTCTGCGGAAGAAAAGCTGCTGGTCACTGCGGCGAGAAAATACGTTTTCCTGCGAACGTACCGCATTAACTCGATAATGAAGGCGGGTTTTATTGCAAGGCCGTTCTTGGCTAAAGTCGCCGAAGAGCTCGGCATCGGGTTTTTTGACTTGATTTACCTGACAAGCACGGAGATAACCAACTGGCTTAAGAATGGCGTGGCGGTTCCTAAGAAAATTATTGAAGAGAGGAAAAAGGCTTACGTGCTTCTTTGCGAGCCAAATAATACCACGCTATTGTCCGGGAAGGAAAAAACTGGGGAATTTAGGGAAAAATATTTTCCGGACAAAAAACACGATGAAACAAGCGTGAAAGGCACTTGCGCGTGCAAAGGGTTTGCCAAGGGCAGCGCGAAGATAATCAGGTTTGCTTCAGAAATTTGCTGTGTTGCATAATTATTTTTTTTTACGCACGATTATGTAAACTTTTTTACCTAAGAGAGGTTTGAATAATTGGGTTTTTTAGGGTTTTTGTTATTGTAAAAAATTTTTTTTGTGGCAAAACGCGTCTAAAATCACGTTCATCGCCTTGTTTTTGCCAAGGAGAGTTTGAATAATTCAACTTTTTCCGTTAA
>JACRGG010000019.1 GCA_016217775.1 Microcaldota archaeon | reverse complement strand
TCTTCCAAACCGCGCGACTACGAGAAGAAAACTTCACGCAATTTATGCAAGAAATAACACAAAACCGCCTACAAAACTAAACCGTTACGCTGAGTCTTCGTAAAACGTAAAGGAGTTTTACTATCCTGGCTTTCTTGCAGCCTTTGGCGAGCCAAGTGTTACAGAAACTCTTGACTAATGCCTTGTCTTCTAAACAAATTTTTTCTTCCCGCTCCAACCTAATCAATGCTTTTGGTAAGTCGTTTTGGCTTTTGTGCACCTGCTTGACGCTATCCATGTCCATAATCCTCCTCCTGCTCGAAAGCGTATATTAACTTTCGTGAGCAATTGCGCACGTTTATACACAGTTTTCTCGAAACGTCAAGCTCAACACTTGATTTTCGATTGGAGCACTCTTTTTCCCCTGGTTTTTAAACTCCCGTAAATTTTTTAAGCACTTGATTCGTTATGCTTGCGAGGAGTTATGGCGGACCCCGAACGATTGTTGCTCAATGTCCTGCAAGGCGCGTTGGCAGTCGCGGGTATGGCAATAACCTACTTAGTCAGCCTCCTCTCGATGAGCGTCTGATTTCTTTTCATATCTTTTTTTCCCTCCTGCTTTAATCCGCACACTCATACTTTGCTCATAGCTAACGCCTATACGTTTGCGCTCCAAATGGGGGGGGGAATCTGGAGCGCCAAGTGAACAAATAGGTTCACTGGTCCCGTGAACGTCAAGCGTTCACGTGGAGCCTAGAACTGAAGGGGGGAGTTAGCCCCCTGCGGTTAGGTTTTAATTACTCTGCTTGGTTAGCTACTCGTATGATTGATTTTGGCAGTTTGCTCACTGAAGCGGGGTTTACCCAATTCGTAGTCGGGCTTGGCCCGTGGGGGCCGATTGCGATAATATTGGCGCAAGTCATTGCGAGCATTCTCGCGCCCATACCAAACGGGATTATTACCATCGTAGCAGGAAGGCTTTACGGAACCCTGTGGGGAGGCGCTTACGCGACTATCGGCGCGGTGTTGGGCGCGGCGGTCACGTTTTTGATTTCAAGGTTGTTTGGAAGAAAACTAGTCGAGCGCTTTGTTGCGAAAAAGGACTTGGACGAGCTCGAAGCCCAGTTTGGAAACAATTTCTGGAAGATAGTCGTCCTCGCGCGGATGATGCCCAACTTGTCTTTCGACGTGGTGAGCTACGGGGCGGGAATAACGAAAATGAAGCTAAGCGATTTTCTCCTCGCCACTTTAGTCGGAATGATTCCCGCAGCGTTGTTGTACGCGTTCATCGGCGAGAACACCACGTTTTTGAAAATCAGTGATTTTCTCCTAATCCTCTCCGTGCTTTTCGTGGCGATGATTGCGTGGGGCTATTACAAGAAAATGCGCGAGAGCAAGAAAAAATAGTTTTTTTTTCTCCAAGCATCGCCCGCAGGGCGCAATTCAGCAGTTTGCGATAATCGCCTTCGCGAGCTTCTTCGAATCGTAGCGCACTAGCTCGCTTGACGTAATGAAGTTGCCTTTAACCGCCTTGAGTTTTTTAGTCGAGCGGATGTTTGGCTCCACGAATTGCGCGTGTTCTTTTAGGTACTTGCCAATCGCCTTTTTCGACGGCTTCTTCGAGTTTGCGATGACGGCGTCAAGCGAGTTTTTCCCCAAGTACTTCTCGACTTGCGCCACGTGGTCGGCGGCAGTGAATCCGTAAGTCTGCCCGCCTTCGGTCATCGCGTTGCACACGTAAATTTTTTTCGCCCGCGATTTTCTAATCACTTTAGGCAAGTCGTCGACGAGGAGGTTTACTATCACCGAGCCGTACAAGCTGCCGGGGCCAAGGATTATTACGTCGGCTTTTTTTATCGCGTCAAGCGCTTGAGGCAGGACTATGCTTGCCTTGGGCTTGAGGAACACTTGCCTGATTTTCGCCCCCGCTATCTTCCCGTCGAGCTTCTTCTCGCCGACTAGCACGCGGCCGTTTTCCAGCCGCGCGCACAAATCGTGCTTTTGCAGCGTTACTGGAAGCACGCGGCCCTTAACTGACAATATTTTTTCCGCTTCCTGGATTGCCTTAAAGAAATTCCCGTCGTTCAACTCGGTTAAGGCCGCGATGAGCAGGTTTCCAACCGAGTGGTTTGCAAGCCCTCCTTTAGTGAATCGGTGGCTGAATAATTCGTACATTCCTTTTGTGTCCGAGCTTAACGCAATCAGGCAATTCCTGATGTCCCCTGGGGGGAGGATGCCTAGTTCTGTTCGCAATACTCCGGACGAGCCGCCCGAGTCCATTGTGGAAACTATCGCGGTCAGCTCAACTTGGTATTCCTTTAGCCCGCTTAACAGCGCGTAAAGCCCGGTTCCCCCGCCTATTGCAACTATTTTCTTCATACTAACAACCACGTTTTAGTAAGATAAAAAGCGTTTGTTGGCCGTTGCCTGCGGTATGTAAATCCTTATATTCGACCTTGTGCCTAATAGTCTTCCTATGTTAGACAAGAAGACTTTCGACCTTATTTTGGGTTTTGTAGTCAGGGAAGAGCGTTATCTTAAAAACCGCGAGACGTCCATTCCAAGCAGCGAGTTGGACGAGGGGCGCAAGCGGGTGAAGAAGATAATTGCTACCGCGAGGAAGAAGGCGGGCAACAAGCTTGCGGAGGTCTTATCCAAGCAAGGCCCGCGAAGCAAGCTTTCTAAAAGCGTCGCGTCCGCGAACCGAGGCGTTCCAGCCCCCCAAGTCAAGCTGATTATGGACAACTTCGATGTTTTCGCCGAGAGCATCACCGAGTCAAAGGGCGTAATCGAGAAGAGAAAGGCGAACAAGAAGGACCGCTTTTACACCCCGAAGCACCACGACTACGTTTAAGCAGTGAGAAAATGGCCGGCTTGATTAAATCACTTTTCTTAAACCCGGCCGATTTAGCCGCCCTTGTTTCCAAGCGCTCGCTGAAAATACTCTTCCTAGTGTTCTTCTCGTTCATTTTGATTCAAACAATCGTGGTGAACGGATTGACGACCACGAGGATGTTCGATTCAAACAAGCTCCAGCTTCCACTCGAGTACCAAACCGCTAATTGCTTCGCGCACGCCATTGCGCCGGGGCCAAACTCGGGGTGCAGCTTCGCGGACTCTAACGAGGGCGCAATAGGGTTTTTCGCCGGGCTATTATTAATTCCATTAATTATTTACGCGGTTTTAGCCACGCTGTTCGCCTTCGTGCTTGACTTGGTTGGAAAAGGCTTCGGCGGCAAAGCAGGGTTTACCGCTCTTCTAAAGTCAATGCTGTTAGTGGGCGCCGCCGCGTCGTTGGCTAAAATACTTGCTTACGCCGCGCTTGCATTCGTCTCCGCGCAGGCATTCATCGGCGCTTACGCGCTCGTGATTTTGTACTTTATTTACTTGAGCATCCGCGCGCTTTCCGGCGTGCAAAAACTCGGGTTTGCGAAAAGCGGGATTGCAGTATTGCTAACCATAATCCTGTTCGCAGTCGGACTATCCGCCGCTTACTATTACTACTCCGGCTCAATGCCCCTCCCGGTGCCGGCTAACTTGATTAAGTAATATTTTTTTTTGGAAGTAAAATCTTTTTTTGAAAGCAAGGAATTAATTCTTTCTGGAATAAAACCAGTTTTTTCAAAAGCTCTTTAAACCGCGGTTTGTTCAAGCTACTTGGGTTATGGAATCGTTTTACGTCACTACGCCGATTTTCTACATTAACGACGTGCCTAGCGTGGGCCACGTTTACCCGCTGACTATCTGCGACGGGCTGGCGCGGCTTAATCGCCTGCGTGGAAAAAAGACTTTCTTTCTGACGGGCTTGGATGAGAACAGCGTGAAGACGATTGCGGCCGCGAAAAAAGCGGGTGTTGAAAGCGTGCAGGAGTACGCCGACGAAATGGCTGAAAAGTGGGTTTCAACCTGGAGGAAACTCGAGTACTCCAACGACGATTTCATCCGCACTACGCAAGAGAGGCACAAGAGCGTCGTCCGAGATTTTTTCGACAAAGTCTACAAAAAAGGCGATATTTACAAAGGAGTCTACGAAGGCTTGTACTGCGAGGGGTGCGAGGCGTTCGTGCGCGAAAGCGATTTGGAGGACGGCAACTGCGCCCTGCACTTAAAGCCCCCCAAGGCGCTCAAGGAGCAAAATTATTTTTTTAAGCTCTCCAAGTACCAAGAACAAATCCTCGAGCACATAGAGAAAAACCCGTTGTTCATCCAGCCAGCGTCGCGCCGCCGCGAGATAATTAACTTCATTAAGGAAGGCCTTGACGACACTTCAATCTCGCGCCCCGCAAACGGGTGGGGAATACCCTTGCCTATCGACGAGAAGCAAGTAATCTGGGTTTGGTTCGACGCTTTGATTAACTACCTGCAGCCAAAAGAGTTTTGGCCCGCGGACGCGCACGTGGTGGGCAAGGACATCGCGCGCTTTCACTGCATTACTTGGATTGGAATGCTATTGTCGGCCGCAATTGAGTTGCCTAAAAGCATTCTAGCCCACGGTTTTTTCACAGTGAACGGCCAGAAGATGAGCAAGAGCTTGGGAAACGCGATTGACCCGAATTACTTGGCGGGAAAGTACGGGGTTGACGCGATAAAGTACTTTGTTTTCCGCGAGATTCCGTTTGGCGAGGACGGCGATTTCAGCGAGAAGGAATTGAAGAACCGCCTCAACACCGAGCTAGTCGCGAATTGGAGCAACTTGTTCTACCGCTCGACGAGTTTTGGGCAGAAATTGTTCGGGAAACTCCCCGGGCCGAAGGCCGAGGGAGGGGAGGAAAAAAAATTGGTTGCTAAAATCGCTTTGACTAAGGCTCAAGTCGACGAGTTAGTCGATAAGAACGAGTTCCACCACGCGCTGGAAAAAATAATGGAGCTTTCGAGCGAGGGCAACAAGTTTTTTCAGGACAAGAAGCCGTGGGAGTTGCGCGAGAACGCGGAGGACGCTGTTTTCTACGCGGTTAACGTCGCGGCTAACGTCAGCCTGTTAATGGCGCCTTTTACTCCAAGCGCGTCTAAAACCGCGCTGGATTCGCTTGGAGTTGTTAACCCCCCGTGGGGCTTGGCTGGAACTTTATTCGTAAAGCCCGGCACGCCGCTTGCGCCCGTAATGCTGTTTAAGAAAATATAGTGAAAGACAAAAATATTTGAACAAAATAATTGTCTTTCACAACTAGCAGATGACAATAAATGCTCAAAAAGCAATGTCATCTGCTATAGCTTGAAGGCCTCGCGGGTAATTTGGTTAATCAACTATTAGTTTACCTCCGAGTTTTTGAAAAGTTCTGCCGAGAATTTATATAGTCCCATCAGCTACATTTTATTGTGGTTTTGGGATGAAAGCTAGGGGAATATTGTATTTAGCGGATATCGTCTTGTACGCCTTGTTCGGGCTAGTCTTGGCTGTAATCGGGGTTTTTACCAAAGACGCGTTGATTCCCGCTTTTATTTTTTGCCTGGCTTTCTTGCTTCGTATGTTTAAAGACGGCCTTGTTGAAATACGCGTTTAGGGATTATGTGGCGGTAAAATGTCATCTAGGGATATTGTTGTTGAACAAAGACTTTCAGTTTTGGAAGCTAATTTTTTGAGCTTAAAGGAGCGCCACGACAGGCTAAGCCAAAGCCTGCAGAATTTCGTCATTGCATTGCTAGCCGGCGCTTTTGGGGCAGTTATACTCAACTTGCTTAAGCTAGGCTGACCTTGCTTTTTTCGCCTTGGGGCGCGAGGGCGGTAAAGCTAAGGGTTTTAAACGCTTTTTTTCATATACTTCCTCTGCAAAGAGAAGGGCGTTTTTTTAGGTTTTATATTTATTAGCTTTAGGCTAGCTAGCGTTTGTAATTCGTGGGGAAAAAAATTCTTTTTAGCGTTTAGAAAATAAGGTGGTTTAATTATGCAAGGACAAAT
The DNA here is from genome assembly GCA_016217775.1 of Microcaldota archaeon. Taxonomy (GTDB): domain Archaea; phylum Micrarchaeota; class Micrarchaeia; order Norongarragalinales; family UBA97; genus JACRGG01. The sequence goes on along the minus strand of JACRGG010000019.1, from coordinate 756 downwards.
GAACGGACAACAAGTGCTAATCCTCCCTGAAGGGTCGAGCCGAATCTTGGGGCGCGACGCGCAGAGAACCAACATTGCGATAGCGTACGCAGTCTCCCAAGCCGTGAAATCTACTTTGGGCCCGAAGGGAATGGACAAGATGATGGTCGGCGACATGGGCGACATAGTCATTACTAACGACGGGGCGACGATTTTACAGGAAATGAACGTCGAGCACCCGGCGGGCAAGATGATGGTCGAGATTAGCAAGACTCAAGACGAGGAGACCGGCGACGGGACGACTAGCGCGGTAGTGATTGCAGGCGAGTTGTTAAAGCGCGCAGGGGATTTGCTGGACCAAAGCATTCACGCGTCCACGATAATCAAGGGGTACTCTCTCGCGTCGGCTAAGGCGACCGATGTCTTAAGCGAGGTGAGCGAGAAAGTAAGCGTTTCGGACAAGAAGACGCTTGAGAAAATCGCTTCGGTTGCAATGGGCTCAAAGTCTGTTGGAGTAGGCGGGTCGAAAGAGTTTCTAGCCAAGCTAGTCGTCGAGGCGGTAACTCAAGTAGCCGAGAGCCGAAACGGGAAGTTCGTTATAGACAAGGATTACATAAAGTTGGAGAAAAAGCAGGGAAGCGACGTCAACTCCACTTCGGTGATTAACGGAGTGCTCATAGACAAGGAAGTCGTCCACCCGGGAATGCCGCGCAGGATTGACAAGGCTAAAATCGCGTTGCTCGACTTGGCGCTCGAGATTGAAAAAACGGAGACTGA
>JACRGG010000108.1 GCA_016217775.1 Microcaldota archaeon | reverse complement strand
TTGGAAAAGGACTTGCCTGCCGCGAAGAAATTCAAGGAATTGCGCGCGCAGATAAGAAAAAAGCGCGAGGAGTTGGAGCTGGTGGAGAAGCGACTCGACGAGGTTTTCGGGAAACTGCGCGCCTTCACTGCCGACGGGACGAAGCACCACGAGAACCTCGTTAAAATCAGCGCGAAAATAAGGGAAGCGCAAAAGCTAATCTGAGAGAAGCTTGACGAAGTAAGCGAGAAAAAAGATTTGCTTGATTCAACCAACGAACAACTCGATTCTGCCCTGAACTTTGCGCAGCAAAAGCAGCGCGCGCAAAAAACCGAGTTCGAGCGTAAGAAAAAAGACGAGCAGAGCCAAGAGCGGGCGGAAAAGCAGAAAATAATTCAAGCAAGAAAAAACATCCTACTGGTTAAGGCCGAGGAAGTAAGGAAAAAGCTCATTTCCGGAAAAAAAATCAGTATGGAGGAATTCCAGCTCCTGCAGGAAACGGGAATCTGATTTCGTTTGCACGTGTCACGTGCACCGCGTTTTTTTAAGCTTTAAACGCGCTTTTGCATATTTTGTTCAGGGGGCACTTCTTGCAGTTCGGCTTGATTGGCCAGCATATAGTCTGCCCGTGGACTACGAGAAGCTCGTTGACGGTCATCCATTTTTGTTTCGGCACGATTTTTTTCAGCTCGACTTCAGTCTGTTCCGGCGTCTTGGTTTTCACCAATCCAATCCGGTTTGAAATCCTGTGCACGTGAGTATCCACGGCAATTGCGGGAAGGGAAAACGCGTAGTTTAATACGCACGAAGCGGTTTTTCTCCCGACGCCAGGCAAGCTAGTGAGTTCCTCCATTGTGTTTGGCACTCTTCCATTGAATTCTTTGAGTAATTGCCGGCTGGTTTTCTTGATGTAGCCCGCCTTTGTTTTGTAAAACCCGACTGGGTAGGACAATTCAGCGATTTTTTCCACGCTCGCGCCGGAGAGTTTTTCGGGCGTAGGGTATTTGGTTAATAGCTTGTTTGTTGCAGCTTCCATCGCCGCGTCCTTAGTCCAGTGCGAGAGTATGGTGCTGATTAGCACCCTAAACGCGAGGGCTTGAGCGCCTTTACTTTCTTTTCTCTGCCTGCCTAAAAAAGACAATGCGCCCTTGTTTTCAAAAAGCAATTCAATTGTCTTTCCTGCAAGGGTTTTCTTATCCATTTTCATTCACGTTTACGACTTTTTTCTTTTGAAGAAAAAGGGTTGTTTGTTGATTTTGTCTTATTCTTTTCCGCTAACGCTTTTTGCGAAGCAAAAAGGGTTATTGGCAAACCGTTTTTATAAGCGCTTGCAGTAGTTTTGCTTATGCAGCGCAAGGGGCAGGGGAGCATCGAGTACTTAAGCGTAGTGCTGTTAATGCTTTTAGCGCTATTGCCGATAATCTACTACTCGTTCCAGCAAGTAAATTCCCAGAGCGCGATTCAGCAGGCGGAGTTGGCTGTTTACAAGCTCTCAAGCGCTGCGGACGCGGCTTACGTGCAGGGCGTGGGCACGCAAATCCCGGTTACGATAACAATTCCAGACGGCGTGAACTTAAGCGCTTCGTACATTACCGCTAATGAAATCAACCTCGCGGTTTACACTCAAAACTCGCGGACAACAAGCGTGTTTCGCACGACTCTCTCCAACGTCAGCGGTTATTTCACCACAAACCCCGGCACGTACGTCTTCGTAGTTTCCTCAACCCCAAGCGGGGTTACAGTCGCGCCCTTAGCGTCTAATATTTCCGCTACTCCAACCCCTGGCGTTCCCCTGATTTTGTTCGCGCCGCCAACGCCTGCAAACCAAACGGTTTTCTCCGCGCAAGACTACGTAGAGGTAAACATCAGCTCGAACGAGAGCCTCTCCAGCGCGCAACTGGTTTGGAACGGGGTTGCCGAGAATATGGCTCCAATAAATTCAACCAACTTTTTCCTAAACAAGACTGGCTTGGCTAACGGGAACTACACTTACGCCGCTTACGGCTACGGCATTCTAACCGGCTACTCGCAGACTCGATTAATTACTATTGCTGCAATTCCGACTCCAACCCCAACGCCCACCCCGACTCCAGGGCCGGGCGGCCCCCTGCTTACTTTTATTTCCTCTACTCCCGCAAACGCGTCTAGCGTGGCTAGCCCGTACGTGTTCGCGAACCTTAGTTCCAACGAGAGCTTGTCGAGCGCAACACTCGAGTTTGACGGAGTCAATTCGTCGATGGCTTCGTTCAATTCAACTGTTTATTACTTCAACAAGACCGGCCTTTCCGACGGCTTGCACTCGTTCAAGGCGTACGGCACTGCCTTAGTTACGGGGGTTTCCCAAACGCAGTTTGTGACGACCGACACTGCGCCCCCAGTTTTGTCAAACTTGCTTCCAACTGGAATTTTGAATAACCGCTCGGCAATACTCCACGCTGTTACGGACGAGAACGCGACTTGCAAGTACGACACTACCGACCTTGCTTACGGCTTGATGGGGAATTTGTTCAGCCTGACTGGCGCGACGGTGCATAACCAGACTATATTCTCCCCGCGCGGCTCGTATGCTTATTACGTTAGGTGCTCGGATTCCTTGGGGAATAAAAACAACGCCTCGCAAACAATCTCGTTTATAGTCGAGCCGATTTTCCTCCTCTTCTACCCCTCATTAGGCTGGGATTACTATTCCGGTACTGGCATAGCGATTTCCCCAATAACGCCGCTTAACGCGATTGACGGAACTCGCTACACTATTTCGGCGAACATTCCAAAGCAAGCGTCCGCCTTCGACGACACGAAGAACATTTCTTTCAACTTCAGCGCGGGCTTAGGCTTGACGTACTTCGTGGACCAAGTATGGTTTTTGCAAAACTACCGCATTAGTGCGGCGTCTGTAACTGGGTTTTCAAAACTAATGTTCCGCACTCCCAGCCGTTCCTATTCTAATTTTGCCGCTCTTCCAACCGCTGCGAATACCGACGTGAACCAGTCGCTAAACGTCACTTTCCCGCTCTCGCTGCACGACCCCAACGACGTGAACAAAATTCAGCTTGGAATCACCGCGTACACTTCGGACAACAAGAACGCGAAGACCAGCCACGATATGATTCGGTTCAATGTCTCTTACTACACTGGATAAAAAGTTTTTTGAGTAATTGTTTAATTGATTTGGTGGAAAGGATTTTGGCTCGCGCGCAGTTTACAATAGAGTTTATGATTACAATCGGCTTTCTCCTCACGATGTTCTTCCTGTTCCAGGCGTACTTGTGGCAAAAGGCGGGCAGCGGGGTTGACGCGGCGAGCATCCAGGAAGCGAAAGCAATTGGAATCGAGTTGCAAAACCAGTTTTCGGCCGCGTTAAACTCGGAGGGCTACTCCTCCCGAATCCTCCTCCCCGACACCTTGCAAAACTATCCCTACTCCCTCACCATCTACAATAATTCGGTCGTCTTGGAGTGGAAGAACTACACGTTTGAAACCCCGGTTGCGCTCAACTCGTTTAACTGCCCGGACTGCTATCCGCGCTCGGGAGGATACGCGTTAAGCAACCCCAGAGGGGTTTTCTTCGTGAGCAACGTGGGCGGGGTAATCTCGTTTTACGCGCAAGCCACGCCCACCCCAACTGCTGGCTCCGACGTTACTCCGCCTGTTTTGTCCAACTTGCTTCCAGCCGGAATATCGAATAACCGCTCTGTTTACCTAAGCGTATCCACGGATGAGAACGCCACGTGCAAGTACGACGCGGCGGACGTTTCCTACGATTCGATGGCGAACTCGTTTTCCTCAACCGGCTTGCTTTCGCACAACCAGTCCCTCTCTCTTTACCGGGGGGTGTTTTCGTACTACGCGCGCTGCTCGGATGTTTACGGGAACAAGAACCCGTCATCGAGTTTAATCAGCTTCACCATCGAACCGGTTTTCGCGTTGTACTACCCGTCCTTGGGCAGGGATTACTTTGATTCAAGCGGCACGCTGATTCCCTCGATTTCGGACTTGAACGCAATCGACGCGAGCCTTTACACGATTCGCGCAAACATCCCTAAAAGCGCCAGCGCGTTTGATGACACTAAAAACTTGTCCTTAAACTTCACCATCAATATGCCCCTATCCTATTACATCGAGCAAGTCCTCGCGCTGAATACGTACCAAATCGACACTAATTCCGTTGCAGGCAACATAAAGTTTTCTTTCAAGAAGCCTTCAGTATCTTACGGAGTGTACACTGCGCTTCCATTAACCAAGAACACGAACACTAATTACGCTGCTAACCTTACTTTTTCCCTTGACTTGCACGACCCCGCCGACTTGAACGCCTTGACCGCGGGGATTACCGCGTACACTACGCAAAACAAGAACGCGAAGACAATGCACAATATGGTAATGCTTAACGTCTCGTACTACACGGGTTGATAAATTTATGAGGAAAGGACAGTCTTACGCGCTTGACTTGGGCGCATCGCTTGTGCTATTCGTAGTATTGCTCGGCTTGTTTGAAATTTATTGGGCGCAGACAATAACGCAAGACGACCCGATTACGCAATTGCGCCTTGAAGCGAACCGAATCAGCCAGCAGCTCTCCGAACAGCCCGGCATTCCGGCAAACTGGAACCAATCCAGCCCCGGTTACGTCGGACTTGCGTCAGAGCGCCTCGTCATCGACCCGGCAAAACTCGCGTCGTTAGTATCGCTTGGCTCAAACTACTCGCAGCTGAAGGACTTGCTTGGCGTGCGCTACGAGTTCCTGCTCGCCCTCAACTACTTCAATTCGGCTGCAGTAAACACAACAAGCGGCCCCGCCGCAATAGGCCTGGCGCCCCAATTTGATTCCCTAGCGATTTCCCAGCAGACTCAAACAATTTACGAAGGCAACAGGACGGTGTTGTACGTGGTGGCGTGGCGTTGAAGGCATTCGTGTTCATGGCGGACGTGCTCGTCGCAATCCTAGTCTCGTCCCTAATACTATTGTCCATAAACGCCGTCGCCACGACGAGCTTCTCGGACTACAGCACTTACTACCTCTCGAAAACAACGCAGGACACCCTCGCCGTGCTCGACAAGACGGGCGTCCTAACGCAAGCCCTCGACCACGACTTAAACGACGCGGCATTCATTCAACAACTCAACGACAGCCTAACGCTGACTCTCCCCTCAAACATCGGGCTCAACCTCACTATTTACCGCTACAAGTGCGTGATTTCAAGCAAGCAATGCGTTGGCTTTACCGAAGAGCCAAGCGGGAGGCTCAACGTTTTCATTAAGGACTCGCTTAAGGGAGACTATGTTATTGTCGGCAAAAGGGTATTCATCAAGCGAAGCAACCAGCTATCCAAGTACAAGTACGGGGTTGCAATTTTGGAAGCGTGGTTTGCGTGAAGAGAGGCTTTTTCTACACGATAATGGCTGCGAGTATGTTCTTTCTTTTGCTGTCAGTCAGCACGCGCATTGCACAAGTGCAGAAGTACCCCCTTACAACAGACTTGCTTTCATCAAACAAGATAAACTACGTCTTCGATGACGTTGGGGAAAACCTGTTCACGTCATTCGGCGCGCAGGTACAAAAGCAAAACACTTCAGTAATAGTATATGATTACCTGCCGACGGACTTTGCGCTTACAAGCGGAATCAAGGCGTACGCGAATTTCACTAACACTTACTATAACATAGGCGGGGGGTTGAACATTTCCTTCCTTGACGAGAACCAAAGCGCAATCGGCTCCCAGGCTTTCGACAACACGTTTTCAATCCTCCCGTACCAACTTAACTACAGTTACGCCAACAAGGACTTGGCGATACGCTTATTGCAAGCTTCGTTCCACAATTTGTCAACGGTTTACTACAATCTTAATTTCACTACGCACTGGTTCGAGGGAGACGTTTCCGACAAGTCCTGCAACTTTTGGAGCAGCTACAAGGCGTGCACGGGCGGCACGGTGAACTGCCTTAACCTCACTCTTAACTTCGTAGACAAAAACGGAACCGAATACTCCTCCGCCTGCAACCAATTCGATGCCGATAAGAAAAGCAAGCTAATTTTTGACTTGCGCAACGAAACCGATTTTTCGCAATTCGCCCTCACTGTAGGCTCGCTGAAAAACCTTCTTTCCTTCGACTTCGAACAAGCAGAGGCGGTCGCCTACTCGAACTTCACGTTCAACTCAAACAACTTCTACATCCACTCCCTCGCGTACCTTAAAGTCGCGGACTTGAACGCGAACTTCTCGAAAATCGCGGGAGCTTCATAAAAAACAACGGGAGCATCCCAGCCGGCAACCCGTAACTTGTGACCAGTTTTTAATACTCGTTGCAGTAAAAATAGCGGGTTAATATATTTATGGCAGAAAGGCTCGACACGGTTATAGACCGCCTTGTTGAATACGTCCAGCGCGCGGGGAAAGTCTCCCTCACCGACGCGAGCCACGTGCTGGGCCTGAACAAGAACGAAGTCGAGGAGCTTGCGGACCTGCTCGCCAAAAGCGGCTTGATTGAACTCCAGTACGGCCTCTCGGAAATAATTCTCGTCGCGAAAAAGCCCGGCAGCCACGACAATTCCGAAACTAATTTGATTCTAAAGAAAAAACCCGGCTTAAAGCCAGGCCAGGAAGAGGACAGCGAGATAGTAACCGCGGCGAAAAGCCTCGAGATGGACGTGTCGAAGGAAAGAAGCTCCATTTTATTCATCGAGTCCGACGCGAAGCAGCGCTTGGAGAAAGTCCAGCAGTTCGTCTCGCGCCTCGAGGGGAAAAAAGAGTTGACTAACGAGGAAGCCGACTATTTGGCTGGCGAGTCCGAGCTTTTTTTAAAGGAAATGAAGCAATTCGAGACGTCGTTGGAAAACCTTCGCATGAAGGCAATTGATTTCCAGGAGCAGATTCTCTTGATGAAGTCGAGAATCAAGTCCCTCCCGAAAATCGGGCCGAAAAAGTACGTTGTTAAGGAAACCGTTTCTTCCGAAATCAAGAGCGCGCTAGGCGGCGGGCTCAACCCGCAGTTCTTCCTCCCCAAGCTCCCGCCAATGCGCTTGCCCTCCCTCCCAAACTTTTCCGGAAAGCCGAAACCAGTTCAAGTTCAAAGCCAGCCAAACCCGCCTCAAATTCAGCCAAATCCTCAACAGGGCAATTCAAAGCCGCAGCCAAAACCGGAACAAAGCAATGCAACTCAATCTTCCAAAACCGCCGAGGCGCCGATTATCGTCTCAAAACATTTAGTAAAGCCTTCTGCGAAAAAAGTTTTGAAAACATTCAAGCAAGAGCCGGAAAGAAACGCCGTGAAAAAGCAAGTCAAGCAGGCTAAGCAAGAGCGGCCGTCAATTGCAGCAAATCAAGTCAAGCAGGTAAAACCACTTGCTTTGCCGGTAAAGCCGGTTAGTTTACTGAAAACAAAGAATAAAAAAAAGCGGTTACGTTAAGGAGTACAAGCGAGTTTAAGAGCGCAGGCAGGCATTTGATTAATGCCAGATTGCAGTTTTGTTAATGCGCGGTTGCCATTGGGCGTAACACGCCGTTTTTAGTGGGTGGAAAAAACTTTGAAGCTATTGGATTCGTACGCGATTGAAAGCGAGGGCGTTCCCGCCCAAGTCGTGATTTCCCGCAAGGACGACGAGTTCATCGACACTTACGAGCTTACTTACACGAAAATCCGCGACGCGACTCAAGTGGTGCTCAACCACTTGAAGGAAAAAATCATTGAGGAAATCGAATTGAAGACCTCTGAAATCCTCGACCCGCGCGAGTTGGACAAAGTCAAGGCGAGGCTTATCCTTAAAGCCCACGAAATGATTTCAAAAACCCTCCCCAGCCTCTCCGCCGACGAGGAGAAAATGTTCGTGGGAACCCTAGTGCACGAAATGCTCGGCCTGGGCCCCCTCGAACTGTTAATGTCGGACGAGAACCTCGAGGAAGTCGTAGTCAACTCCGCGCGAGAGCCGGTGTTTGTCTACCACAAGAAATTCCGCTGGCTGAAGACAAACGTGTACATTCCATCCGAGGAGCAAATCTA
>JACRGG010000107.1 GCA_016217775.1 Microcaldota archaeon | reverse complement strand
GTGGCTTGGCGGTTAATTTAATGAAGCGAAAATCGAGTAAAGTGTTTTCAAAAGACGATGCGGGCAGTGAAATCTCCTTGAATTCGTTGAGCAGCGCCGTTTTTTGGCTCAATGAGGTTTTTTTCCCGCGCAACTCGCTTAATTGCGATAAGGTAATGCGCAGTTTCTCGAAATTTTGCTCGACGAAACTAGATTGCTCAAGGAGTTGGGCAAGCGGCAGCAAGTTTTGCCCCCGCGCGCCTTGAGCCAATCCGAGGGTTTTCTCGAAGCTTCGTAGGTTAATGAGCTTCTCCGAAATGCTTTTGAACGAATCAAGGGGAACGCCGGCCTGGGCTTGCTTGGAGCGCGTCACTTCAATCGCGCCGTAATCGTATAGCGCGTCAATTACTTGCTGCGACTGGCTTTTGGCAGTGATTAATCGCAGCTTCACCATTTCCTCTTTTGCCATAAAAAAACCTTGTTTCTCCTTTTAATGAAAAACCATTGAATAAATTGATTTGAATAAAATCGGCTAGTTGTACGATTCGAGCACGCTTGCGGTTATTTTAGACGCGGCAACCGGGATTTTTCCGCTGAGGCGGTCCTTGAGGCCCTTCGCTTCCGCGCGCGACTCCTCGATTATAGCCTTGCACGCTTGCGCAGTCGAGTGCTCTGCTTTTGAAAGCAAGTTGTTCTTTTGTTCTTGCGCCTTTGATTTGGCCTTTTCAAGGAGGTCCGCGGCGTCAATCCTGGCCTGCGCAATGGTTTTCTCCTTGTTTTTTACCGCCGCGTCAATCGATAGTTTTGCCAACTGCTCGTCTTTTTGCAAGTCCGCGACTGCCTGGCTTAACTTCTGCTCGTCTTTCTGGACTGGATTCACGCTCATCGGACTAATACACCAAACTCAATGCCCGAGAGCCAAACTAGAAAATTAGCGCCCGAACAAAAATTTCAAACAAAGCGGGAAAACCCGCGTTTTAATCGCTGAAACAAAAGAAAAAAATTTTGGAATTTTTTGTTCCGCTTTAAAAAAATTTTGTTTCGCCTGTTCTTAACTGACTTTGATATAGATTAATAATGTTTAAATACACTACGTCCGCGCTAGGCATCTTTTTGAATACCCCCGCGGGTTAGTTACACGGCAAAACGCGAAAGTAATCCGGAGGTTAATAGCGTTTTGCAGTAAAGCAAACCAAGAAAAATGCCGGAAGACGTTCTTGGTTTGCTATAACTTAAGCCAAGTTCATTCCCTGATTTTTAAGGATTTTTTTCAACAACGGGCTGAGCGCCGCCAGCGGGCTTTTCTTGAAGCTGTTGCGGCCGGCTTTTGTAGTGCCTCAGCCAGATTGCGGCGAGTTGCCTCGCGCCGTTGGAAAACTTGATTAACGGCTTCCACTTTAATCGCGAGCGGGCTTTTCTTGAGGTGAAGTAGCGGTCTTGGCTCATAGTGTCGATTGCCTCGAAAGTGATTTTAGGCGGCTTGCCCGTCATTTTTGCCTTCCAAGAGGATAATCCCGCCAGAAAATGCGCGGTTTTGACCGAAATCGTTTTTTGCGGGGGGTTGACGCCAAGGGATTCCGCCACGGTTTGCAGGCAAAGCTTCTGGGTGAGTTTTTCCTCCGAGCAGATGATGTAAGACTGGTTGAGCCTATCGCTTTTCAACGCGGCCAAAAATGCCCTCGCCGCATCGTTGGCGTGCAGGAAGGTAACGCGGTTGTACCCCTCGCCGATGATTCGCTGCTTTCCTGAAAAAATTTTTTCGAAAAGCTGCGAGTAAGCGTGCAGGAACGTCGGGCCGTACAGCGCGCTCAAGCGCAAAATAATGTAAGGCACTCCCGAGGTTTGAATCGCGTGCTCGGCGAGCATTTTTGTTTTTCCATAGTCGTTGGTTGGAGTGAAGGGGTGCTTTTCGTTAATAGGCAAAAACTTCGGTTGGCGGTATACCGACGTGCTCGAGGCGTAAATGAATTTTTTCACGCGCGCCATTCTTGCCGCCTCAAGCAGGTTTTTGGTAGTAAAGTAATTCGCTTCCAATAATTTCTTCTTGCTAACCGAGTAATCGACTAATCCAGCTAAGTGAATGACGGTGTCGCAGAGAAAACACGCTTTTTTCATCATCTCCTTGTTTTTTGCGCTCTCAACGCTTAAGTCGAGTTCCCAAAACTGGATTTGCTTCCTCATTGCGGGAGTCAAGTGCTTGTGGCTGGCAAAGTACTCCCTGGCTTTCCCCTTGGAGCCCGGCATGACGACGGCGCGCACGAAGTGCCCGCGCGAGAGCAGCATCGGCACTAGAACCCTGCCTAAATTCCCCAACGCGCCTGTCACTAATAGCATAAAATAGTTTAATCCAACGAGTGCTTAAAAATAAGTTGGAAGTCGGGTTTTTATTTACGCGCGTGCACTAAAATATTTTCGTGCAGGGGTAGCAAAGCCTGGTCAAATGCGATAGACTCAAGGTCGATTCAGGCTTTCCGTAAACCATTGATGAGGAATCTATTCCCTTAGTGGGTTCGTGGGTTCAAGTCCCTAAATTAAGCGAAAAAAATTTAGGGAGAACAAATCCCTCCCCCTGCACTATTTTTTCTAAGAGTGGATAAAAATTACGAAATATGAAACAGCAAAGGAAATTGGTTTAAAGCTTAGTCCACATTTGGAACAGCTCAATCGCGTTAAGCGTTGGTTCGAAAGACTAAAAAAATGTCAGACGGGTTCGGCAGAGCAAGAGGACGTTCTGTTAGCGTTTTGTGTTAATTGTTACCACTTACGAGATTTTCTAATCAGTTCTAAAGTTGCTTCCAAAAATAATCTTGACGAGTTCATCGGAAATAATGTTCAAATGCAGATTTGCCGCGACATTTGTAATGAAAGCAAGCATTGTATGCTTGACAGTCCATCTATTTTTGAACGAGATAAAAAAGGTAAAAAAATCACTGCGGGCTGGTTTGCAGGCGTGCTGCTATTACGCGAACAAGATATTCTAACTAACAAGCCTAAATTGATAATATTAGCTAATGGAAAAAAACACGACGCGCTTGAACTAGCTCGGAAATGCATAGCATTATGGAAAGAATTTTTTAAGAAATCACGTATCCAATACTAGCCTTTTGATTATTCAATAGATTTACTCCAAGCCGGAACGCGGGTTGGCTCGCTTTTTTAAACTCGATAAACTCCGATTATGACAATCATAACAAAAAGGACAAACAAGCGTTTTCTAGCTTTTGAGGCATCCTTGCAGCCGTAACTTGTTTTGATGGCATTGCCTTGCTGACTGAAAGCTTTTTATTCAATTGTGGATAATATTATTCAATTATGGATAGGTGTTTTGTGTGGATGCAATTCAACTAGTGAAATATGCTGGCTCGCGCGAGCTTCTTAAGACGCTTCTGATGTTCCCAAACCGGCAGTTCACTATAAACGAGCTGGCGAAGGAAGCAAGCGTACCGTTTGCTTCTGCGTGGCGAATGGTGAAAAGGTGGGAACCGGCAGGCCTGATTGTTACCGGAAAGGTCGGGAAAAGCGTCACAGTAAGGCTGAGAAAATCCGAGTACCTCGACTCGGTTTCTTCCCTGCTAAAGCTTAGCGTAAGCCCGCAGGTTTTCACCGCGAAAGCGATTAGGCCTTTGCTTGCGAAAGAAAATGGCATTAGGGAAGCTTACCTTTTTGGGAGCGTGGCGAGAGGAGAGGAAAAGCTCTCAAGCGACATTGATGTTGCGTTGCTGGCTGAAAAGGGATTCAACGCAAACGATTTAGTGTTCGGCGCGTATGAAAAGTACGGCACTAAAGTAGTTCCAATAGTTTTTTCAAGAAAGAAAGAGCTTGACGAATTCATGTCCGGCAAAAAAGGAGAACGATTAAAATGAGCGATACCACCGAGCGCGCGTTTCACGAGGCTGAAAGCTGGCTTTTTTCCGCAAAACACGGCTTGGCTGACGCCGAGGACGATTATGCGAGTGCAAACGTTTGCTGCGCCCAAGCAATTCATGCAATAATCCGCGCCAACGATGCGCTTTGCCTGAAGTTTATAGGCTGCAAGCCCACTCGCCACGATGATGCCGCCATAGTTTTCGCGAAGCTTTTGCTAGAAGGAAAACTTCCCGAAACTGCTAAGGAATTCAAGAATCTAGTGGCAGACGCGATGCGAGACAAAAGCGGCGCGGATTACGGAAAAAAATCGTTTTCCTTCGAAGACGCGGAGAACTACGTGCAAAAAACCGAAGAATTCATTGCAATGGCAAAAAACGTCCTGAAAATTTAAACGCACTCACCAAAAAGCTTCAGACGCTAGTTTTATCCTTGACGTGCTCCCCCTGCATTTTGCTTGCGAAATTCGGCGCAGTGGCGGAAAGCCAGTTGCGCCTGCACTCATTATTTTATTCCATTTGATTGCCTAAAGCCGGAACGCGGGTTGGCTCGCTTTTTTATACTCAATAAACTCCGATAATGACAACCACAACAATAAAGACAAGCCAACAAACAGCCTTATATACTTATTAGGGCATAAACTTATTGGGTGTTTTATATGCGTCAAATGCAGGTTGAAGTAGTCCATTATCCTACGCTAAAGACGGTGATGGCTATTGAGGAAGTAGTCAAGAAAGCCGATCTTGCAGTCAGCCGAAACAAAATCATAGAACTGTTGCCCACTAAAGTAATGCGCTCTACATTAAACGTAGCACTGGATTACCTGGAAAAGCGCGGAGTTATTTTGGAAACGAAAAACGGGTTTATTTGGACTTTCAACCAAAGCAAGAAACTGGCGAAAGCCGAGCAAACAGGTTTGGAAGTGTAGCTTATGGCTGAAAAGCGCGTGAGCGTAAAACTGCTTGGCGAAGCCAAGCAAGTATATCTGAAACTTCAGCAGGCCGTCAGAGAAGAACGCGAGAAAGGAATTTCCGGCTCTTTTCACCAAACCCTCCTCAAATCCGTTGATTCGAAAATCGAGTTGCTCAAGGCAAACTATGATTATGGAAAGCAAATTCCGCGAAAACTCATTCCGCGCAAGTACCAGCTAGAGTACGAAGTCACCAACTTGTGGAAAATAGACTTGGCGGGATACTGGAGACTGGTTTACGCCCTTAAACAGCCGCAAAGAGAGCAAACGGAAATAGAAATCATTGCTTTGTTGCGTGATTAGTTGAGTAAACTTTGTTTTGTTTTTTTGTTCTGAGTTTTTTTTAGGTTATGAATGAGTTTAGTAGGAATACTTTGCGGCGGATTTCCGCCTCAACGCCTTTCGGCGTTTGTGCCGAGAGGC
>JACRGG010000106.1 GCA_016217775.1 Microcaldota archaeon | reverse complement strand
CATTTCCTGCCGGACTTGTACGGAAACCTGCGCAGCTTCGGGAGGCAGACGTTTAGGTGCGTGGATTGCAACGCGAAATACCGCCGAGTGCCGCTCATTGGCAAGTGCAGAAAATGCAATGGCGGGAAATTATTGCTCACCATCAATAAGGGCGGGATAGAGAAGTACTTGAATTTGAGCAACCAACTCGTAAAGCGGTTCAACCTCCCCACGTATATGGCGCAGCGCCTGTTGCTAATCGAGCAGGAAATCAACTCCGTGTTCGCGGAAGAAAAAGAAGAGCAAAAGCAAGTAAGCCTCGCGGACTACTTTTAGGATGGCGACTCGCCGTGCGTAGTCACCCACATAGATAGATTTAATAAATGTAGTCACCTAAGCATGCGTATGCACGTTGAAACGCGGAAAAGCCGCAATTTGAAGAAGTATTATCTGGCTCACGCTTACCGCAAGAACGGCAGGGTGCTTAAAGCCAGGGTTTACTTGGGCGCAGACCTTTCGAAAAAAGAACTTGCGCAAAAAATGGAGGGCGCGCAAGCCGAATTAAAGCGACGAATCGATTCACTGCAAGAAATCCGCGACCCGTACCTAGCCGCTCTTTCGCCTTTGGAGCTTAACGAACTGCGGACTTTGGAGGCAAAAGGAAAAATACGGGTTATGCATCTTTCCGAATCCGACTGGCTTAAGTTTACCAAGGCGTTTACTTACGATACGAATGCGATTGAGGGCTCAAGCGTTGGCGCCAAGCAAGTCGCCGAGGTTTTGGAGCAGCGAAAGTGGCCTGAAGACAAAAGCAAGGAAGAGATTGCGGAAACGTACGGGGTCGCCGAGGCGGTAAAATACGTTAGAAAAACCAAGGAGAACGTTTCGCTCAAGCTCATTCTCGACTTGCACGGGATTGCTTTTGCAAACTCAAAGAGCTTCGCCGGGAAATTCAGGGAAAAAGGCGTGGAAGTAGTCATCCAAGACGGGTACGGCAACATAGTGCACAGGGGAGCGCCGTCAGCAAAAGTAAGGCAGTTGCTTGAAGGGCTGGTGCACTGGTATGGCGCGAACAAGAAAAAATACCCGCCTATTGTCCTAGCCGCGGTTGTCCACAACCAATTCGAGAACATCCACCCGTTTGCTGACGGCAACGGCCGGGTGGGGAGGCTGCTTCTCAACAACATACTCCTAAAGCACGGCCTCCCGCCGCTTAACATCGAGCTTGAAAACCGCAGCGAGTATTATGCAGCGCTGCAGGCGTACGAAAACAGCCATAATCTCCGCCCGATGCTCAAGCTAATGCTCAAGGAATACAAGGCGCTTAAGCGAATGTTGAGAAAAAGGTGACTACGCCGCCAATATTGTAGTCACCCCGATTTCAGAGGAAAAACGGCGCGTCCGGCTTCAGCAAAACGATAATACGCTATTCCAGTGATAACAATCGTAACCCTTTTGTAGTGGGGAAGAAAAAGCGATAAACTTAAATACTCTTCTCCACTACAAAATAGCATGGCGTTCATCAGGAGAAGGAGCAGGGGAAGCACGCATTACTACGAGCTGGTGGAAAGCATTCGGGAAAATGGCCGCGTGAGGCAAAACAGCCTAAAGTATTTTCCGTCAAAAAAAGAGGCTGTCGAGTATGCGAAAAAGAATGGGATTGAATTCAAGTTTGAAGCAGACGAGTGGATTGAGCCTTCGTTGGCTAAGGAGCTGGAGGAAAAGCTGGCTTTGCTTAACTCGCGCAGGCCTCTTTCGCCAAGTGTTTTGCAGCGGCTTAGGGAAAAATTCGAGGTCGATATGACTTACCACTCCAACGCGATTGAGGGAAACAGGCTTTCGTTAAGGGAAACTTGGCTAGTGTTGCGCAGGGGAATCACTATTAGGGGAAAGTCGCTTGTCGAGCACTTGGAGGCCACTAACCACAAGGAGGCGCTCGTGCTGTTGGAGAAAATGGTTGACGCTAGGAAGGAAATCACGGAAATGGATGTCTTGAACTTGCACGCAGCTATCTTGGACAAGATAGACCCTCAAAACGCGGGGTTTTACCGCCACGAGCAAGTGTTCATTGAAGGATCTAACGTAGTGCTGCCGAAATGGCGGGAAGTGCCGGTTTTGATGAAAAAAGTTTTTTCCGAATTAAACAATAAAAACAGGGGAGTGAAAGCGGTTTACTCCGCGGTTAAAGTGCATTACGACACGGTTAGGGTTCACCCGTTTATTGACGGCAACGGCAGGCTCTCTCGGCTTTTAATGAATTTTAGGCTAATGCGCGCGGGGTTCCCGCCTACAATACTGAGAAAGCAGGAACGCCGAGCATATTACTCGGCGTTAGACAAGGCGGACGAAAATGATTTCCGCCCGTTCGCCACCCTCATTGCAAAAGACGTAAGGCAAGCGCTCGACTCTTACCTGGATGCGATACAATAGGAAATATTAGGCGGAGAATATGGCAAAAAAGAAAAAAATTAATTTGTTCATTAGCTTTACTGACGGATTTTCTAAACTTGGCAAAATAATTGCAAATGAAAAAAATGGCGATATTTATCTTGATTATGGGCATAACCTGTCTCAATGGCATATACATCAAAGCGGTCAAACGCAATTAAAAAAACTCCTTAGCGTTACTGAAAGAAAAAAATACTGGATTGAACCAATTGAAGAACAAAAAAACGATTATATGCATATAGAAAAGCATGATCCCCAACGACTAAATGGCGTGTTTACTCTTGTTGCTCCATTCCACGGTGGGGGTTTGACTGTTACGCAAGATAAACCAAAAGCAGGAGATATGACTATAGCGATAAATAAAAAATCAAGTAACGAACTGCAATTAATCTTTGGGTTATGCGATGCAGACTTAAGTAAAATCCGAGAATTCTCCAAACTCGAGTGCATACAAGCATATTTAATATGTAGAGAAACTAAACCAAATATTTATGTTGGCGTTAGAGAAAAAAGCTATTAGTCGCGTATTACCTTGCCTGCTTTCTTGAAAACGAGTTTGCCCGCAAGCAATTCGCCAAGGGTTTTAACCAAGTCTTTTTCCTTAACTCGGATTTGCGTTCCGCTTCCGCGCTCGCGAATAGTAACGTCGGAGTCCTTAAGCGAATCGTAATCGATTGTAACACAGTACGGCGTGCCTACCTCGTCGTTTCGCGCGTAGCGCTTTCCAATGCTTCCCGCATCGTCAAACTCGGCCGCGTAGTGGTCCAAGAGAGTTTGGAAAACCTCGTACGCCTTTTCCTTCAACCCGTCTTTTTTCATCAACGGAAAAACCGAGACTTGCACAGGCGAGACTTTCGGCGAGAGGTTCAACACGACCGTGCTTCCCTCCTTGCTCTCGCCCTCCGAGTACGCGTCGAGCAACAGCGTGAAGAAAAGCCTGTCTAGCCCGATTGACGGCTCAATTACAAAAGGCGTTACTTTCTCCTTAGTAGCCTCGTCGAAAATGCTTAAGTCTTTCCCAGAGTGAGTCGAGTGCTCGCGCAAGTCAAAGTCGGTGCGGTTGGCGATTCCCATTAACTCCTTGAAACCCCACGGGAACTCATACTCGACATCCCAAGTCTCGGACGAATAGTGGCTTAACTCGTCTTTAGTGTGCGCTCGCAAGCGCAACTTGCTTTTGTTGATTCCAATTCCCTCCAGCCAGTCAAAGAACTCCGCGAGCCAGTAAGCGTGAATCTTCGTTCCAATGATTTTCTTCTCCAACGCCTGCCCAAACGACATCGAGTGGCCTTTCCCCTTCTTTTCCTGCTCGGTCGCAGTGACAAAAACGGCTTTCTTTTCAGCTAAATAAGGCGGCAACTCGATTTCATTCAGTTTTTTCGGGTGCACAAAATACTCCAACTCCATTTGGTTGAATTCGCGGAGGCGGAAAATAAAGTTTCGCGGGCTAATCTCGTTTCGAAACGCCTTGCCGATTTGCGCGATTCCAAAAGGCAGGTTTTTTCTAGTTGCGTTCTGCACTTGCTTAAAATCAACGAAAATAAGCTGCGCCGTCTCCGGGCGCAAGTACGCGATTGAAGACTCGTCGGAAACCGGCCCGACTTGAGTCTTGAACATCAAGTTAAAAACGCGGATTGGAGTCAAATCCCCCTTGCACTTGGGGCAGTCAATCTTGTGCTCCTCCATCAAACCCGCTATGTGGCTTTGCGATAATCCGTCGACGGAAATCTTAAGCTCTTCTTCAACCAAGTGGTCGGCGCGAAAACGCGACTTGCACTTAAGGCAGTCCACAAGCGGGTCGTTGAACGACGCAACGTGGCCAGACGCCTCCCACACTTTAGGCGAGGCGAGAATCGCGCCGTCTAATCCAACCACGTCTTGTCGTCCGCGCACGAATCGCTTCCAGTAGTTTTCCTCAATGCGCCGCTTTAACTCAACGCCTAGGGGGCCGAAGTCGTACAAGCCGGACATTTGGCCATACGGCTCCGAGTTTGGGAAGATGAACCCGCGCCTAACGCACAAGGAAGCCACTTTGTCGGATAAGCCTTCAATTGCCATAATTGCTCGAACCAATGCTTGAAACCATTAAGAAGGTTTAGCTTAAATGAATTTAAAGAGCTATTCTCAGAACGCTTTTTTAACTGCGCGCACAAACAAAGTAAGTATGCTGATTAATGAATTGAAGAAAGCGGGTTTTACGCTA
This sequence comes from Microcaldota archaeon, assembly GCA_016217775.1. GTDB lineage: Archaea > Micrarchaeota > Micrarchaeia > Norongarragalinales > UBA97 > JACRGG01. Next base: position 444 of record JACRGG010000106.1, on the reverse strand, counting down.
GAGCAAGCAACGCGTTTTTATAAGAAGGCCGGGCTTGATGGAGATTTCAAAAACAAGAAGGCGGACGAGTTTATTGAAAAAATCCGGAAGGCCGCCGAGGCTTATTCGGCGACAGAGAATAAAATAAGGCAAAAGATAGTTCAACACCCTAGATTTATAACATACGACCACGAACGGGCGATTAGAAGATTAACAAAAATATACGCAAGCGCTGATGCGGTAAAAAAAGCAATTTTGAAACACCCCGCATTTGCAGGATACGACCACGAACGGGTAATCAAGGCTGCAACGGGCGTATATGGAAATGAAGCTGCAGTAAAAAAAGCAATCCTGAAGTTTCCCGCATTTGCAGGATACGACCACGAACGGGTAATCAAGGCTGCAACGGGCGTATATGGAAATGAAGCTGCAGTAAAAAAAGCAATCCTGAAGTTTCCCGCATTT
>JACRGG010000102.1 GCA_016217775.1 Microcaldota archaeon | reverse complement strand
CGATTCCCGCAGCGCGCTTTTACGAAAAACGCGGGTTTAAGCGCATTGACGAAAACCCCGCGAACAAAGCTTTCGACCGCATCGTAGTATCCGGGCCGGTTGTGGACATGAAAAAAGGGCTTTTTTCTACCAAAAATTAATTAATGGCAATCTTAAGAATTAATGAAGCGATGATTATGAAAAAGTGCGCGCAGTGCGGCGGGAATTTTGTCGAGCTTAACTCAAAAACTCCGCAGGGAGTTGCTTACCGTTATTTTAGGTGCCTTAAGTGCGGGGATGAAGTAGTGGACTTGAAGCAACTGCACGAGGCCGCCAAGAACTAAATCAAGCTACTTCCTTTTTAGCCTGCTGCAAAAAAGCTTGTTTTCCCCTCGTAAAACCGCGTTTGCCAAAGGCAGGGTATTTATATACTCCCGTCCTATTTTCTAGCGTACAACGCCCATTTTCCGCAAGTGATTTTCGTTGTTTTTTTAACTAAAAAGTGATTTAAGTTGGCTGCCAAGACACAGACGGAAGAGAACATTTCAGTGGAAGAGCTAAGCAAGCGCTTTAGGGAATACTCAATAGCAGAATTCTTCAAGAAAAACAGGCAGATGCTCGGCTACTCCGGGAAAATCCGCTCGCTGACCACAATCGTCCACGAGTACGTAACGAATTCGCTTGACGCGTGCGAGGACGCGAATACCCTCCCCGACATTGAAGTGCGGATTTCGGAAGAAAACAATCATATGATAGTATCGGTTGGGGACAACGGCACTGGGATTCCGAGAAAAAACATCGGCCAGGCCCTCGGCCAGCTTTTGGCGGGCACTAAGTTCGCGCAGCGGCAGCAAAAGCGCGGCCAGCAGGGAATCGGAGCTGCGTACGCCACGCTATTCTCGCAAATCACGACCGGGAAAGTAACGAAGTTCAAGACGAGCGTTGGCAACAACAAGGTGGTCGAGGGCGAGGTTAGCGTTGACGTGCAGAAAAACGAGCCCGTAGTAAACGTGACGAAGGAATACGACGACCACAAGTACCACGGGACTTTCATTGAAGCGGAGTTTAGCGAAGTCGGCTACAACAAAAGCGAGTACGGCGTCTACGAGTACCTGCGAAGAACCGCGGTCGCAAACCCGCACGCGAAACTGACTTTAATCGAGCCAAGCAAGGAAAAAATCGTTTTCCCGCGCTCGATACAGGAAATCCCGAAGAAGCCAAAGCAAGTCCTCTCCCACCCCCTAGGCATTACTACGAGCGATCTTATTGACATGAGCAAGGCAAGCGAGGCGCGCAAGATTAGCTCTTTTTTCACTAATGAATTCAGCCGATTTTCATCAGACAAAGTCAAGGAAGTAGAGTCATTGTGCCCCGGAGTGGACTTCAACCGCCACCCGAAAGCCCTGACTTGGCAGGAGGCGGAAAAAATTGTCGACGCAATCCAGAAAATCAAGTGGATTGCCCCCGAGTCAAACGTTCTAGTCCCCATTGGCGAGAAGCAAATCGCCAAGAGCCTAAAGTCGATTTTAAAGCCCGACGAGCAAAAAGTAATCGAGCGCTCGCCCAAGGTATTTCGCGGGGGAGTGCCGTTCGCGGTAGAAGTCGGCATTGCCTACGGTGGCCAGTCGGGAGTAATAATGGGAGATGGAACCGCCCGCAAGGCGGAGGTAATGCGTTTTGCAAACCGCGTGCCGCTATTGTTTGACGCCGGGAATTGCGCGATTACCCAAGCGGTTAAGGAAATAGATTGGAACCGCTATCAATTGAAGGACTGGGAGAACCAGCCCTTAAGCATTTTCGTCAACTTCACTTCAGTGCACGTGCCTTACACTGGCGCGGGCAAGCTCGCGATTTCGGCGGAAGAAGAAATCGTGAGTGAAATCAAATTAGCTTTAATGGAGGCCGCGCGCTCGGTCAGCTCGTACATTAACTCAATGCGCCACGCGGCCGAGCAAGAGTACAGAAAAAGCGTTTTCCTGCGCTACGTGGGTGAAGTCTCGGAGTGCCTCGCGGACATTACTGGGGAGAAGGAAGAGACGATAAGAAAGAAACTCGCTGCGCTTGCCAAGGAAAAAACAACCATACTGCTCGCGGGCGGCGACGGGGATTCTGACGCCGACGACAAGGACTTGGATGAAATGGAGAAAGAAGTCGAGAAAGAACTAGAGGAAGAACGATAAGAGAATTTAGGTAACATAATGTTTGAAATATATTGAATTGGATTTTGTTTGTTGATGGCTATGGTTGAAAAGGATTTGAAGAAACAACGCGAGCAAGTAATGAAGCAAATCGAAGAGCTAGGCGCGCAATTGCTTAAGGAAATCGAGAGCAAGGGAAACCCCCACCTCGACATTCCGGTGCGGGGAAGCTCCAACGTATCGTTTGACGAGAAGAACAAGAAAATAATTCTCGGCGACAAAGTAGCGCACCGCTACTTGTTCAACGTCAGCCACGCGCGAAAATTCATGCAGACAATGCTCGTTGCAAGCTACGTGCAAAAAGACTTGCTTAAAGACAACCTAACTGCCACCCTACGAGATCTTTACTATGCTAAAAAGCGGACTATTGAGGGAACCAAGGAGGAAACAATCGAGGAGCAAAAAGAATCCGATTTGGCAATCGTTGATTTTGAAGTCGCGCTTGAAACATTCCGCGAGCGGCTCCACCTTCGCGCAGAGCCTAAGGGAAGAATGGCCGGGGATGTAGTCATCAAGGACTTCGTGCGCGACCGCGAGTCGGTAATAGACTTGTCAAAACTAGGTTCGGGGGGACTCGCGATTCCATCGATTGTCGAGCAAATCGAGTTTAAGAAAGTGGACATTGACTACGTTCTAGTCGCGGAGAAAAACGCCATCTTCGACAGGTTGAACGAGGACGAGTACTGGCGGAAAAACAAGTGCCTCTTAATGACTACCGCGGG
>JACRGG010000104.1 GCA_016217775.1 Microcaldota archaeon | reverse complement strand
CTAGCGAAATACGTAAACGTTGGCGATAAGGATTCTAGGAATATATTTGTATCAAAAATATACTCGGAAGTATCTTGTTCGTTATCCATAAATCCGACGTGAATTGAATTGAAGAGAATTTTTAACGATTGGAACAACATCTTCTCGTAATTGGTTCATAAAATGATTTTTCCACTGCCTTTCTGTTTTTTCGTCATAAGAGGAACCAGTAATAATATTCGCACGTAACGCAGGTATCTTATTGACCATTGCACTAAAATCTCTGCCCACGTCCGAAATAATATCCGGAGTTACGCTGCGTTCAAACGCATCAACAATAAGATCCGCATACTCAAGAACTAATTGCTGTTCAGCTTCAGTAATTTTTATTTTATTCGCAAAGGACGTACGGCATAATTCCTTTTGATATATCGCTAAACTTTTTTCAATTTCGGAAAAATTTTCTACCTTAGAATGTATAGCCCTATTGCAATTTAATTTGGCTAAATAGAATTTTTGCCCTTCTTTAAAAGTCTCAGAACGAGATTCATAAATATACTTAAGGAAAGCATAAAGAGAACCGTGCGGATCACGCTTATCAAACCGATAATTTTCAAATAAGCTAGTCAGTACTTTCTGGACTTTATCGCTAACAAGATCATCTTGGAATTTAACCTCAAAAGAACTTTTTGCAAATAAATCAATAAATCTATCTTCATCTTGATACTCTTCGCCATACGACCTCAAATATGGGCCATATAAATACCAGCCAGAACTTACTGTTTTACCAAGCGCAAGAGCAGAATAAAAACATGCCTTATTATAAAAAAAAGTATGAAATACACGCGGTATGCCGTAGTTTTCGCGATTTTTTGTCAACCAAATACTAATCTGCGATTCGATAGCTTTTCGAAATCGCGTCTCGCTGGCTTTATCTTTCACTTCAATAACTTCTGGATTTTCCACAACAATCACGACGTTAATTACTCAACTTGCTTTTAGATAAGAGAGAAACGCGAAGCGTGTTTAAAAAACATTAAGTATAGATATGATGCATTATACGTATTTATTATTGTTTATAAATACATAATCGATAGAAATTTGAATATAAAGCATTCGTTAACCTCTTTTTACTCCTTTTGTTTTAAATAGTTTCAACTCATTGTAGTAAATGAACTACCATCGCTTGAAGGCGTGGATTTCTTCGAGGTAATAGAAAATGTTGCATTACGCTTCTTCCCGTGTTATTAAACAGGGGATTTTATGTCCAGGAGGTTTGGGCAGGCACGAACTAAGGGGGATGTTTTCCCCCTTGGGTTGTGAGTTGGTTTAAGTTATGCCAGTCAAGGTTTCGCCAAAGCAGGGCGGGTCGATTTACTCTTTCGAGTCCAAGGAGAACGCGGTCAAGGCGCCGCCGGAGAAGAAAGACGACGGAATGCTTTTGTTCATCAAGCGCTTGGCGAAAGCAAGCCCGGGCTTGGGGCGGGGCGCGAAGTTTAACGAAGCGCAGCAGCAGGCGGTTGATTTTCTCGACTGGAAACTGGAGCCAAGCGAGCTTGCAGCCGCGAAGAAAGTCCTGCTGTACTTATTCATTGGGCTGGGCGCGTTGTTCGGCGTATTAACGTACGCGAGCGCTCCCGAACAGCTTGCACCCATCGGCCCGATTGAATTGCCGCCCGCGGTTTTGGTCGCGGCGTTCTTGGCTGCAATCGGGGTTATGGCGGGAAAAATAATTTCCGGCGCTCCCGCTAGCGCGGCGGAGAAGGAAAAAACGCTTTCTATTGCGTATATGCCGCAAATAATTTCGTACTTGGCGATGAACATGCGCCTCTCGCCGAACTTGGAGAAGGCGGTCGAGTTTGCCGCAAATCACGGGAAGGGAAAAATCGCGGATGACTTCAAGAAATTGATTTGGGACGCGCAGATAGGAAAGTACGGCACGCTCGAGGAGGGATTGGATTCATTGGCGTACAAGTGGGGGAATTACAACGACGACTTCAAGCACTCGCTAATGCTCATTCGAACCGCGGTATTGGAGGCGGACAGGGTGAAGTACGAGAAGCTGCTCGACACCGCGGTCGAGGACGTGCTGGAGGGAAGCAAGGAGAAGATGGACGTGTTCGCGCGCCAATTGCATCAGCCCACTGTTTACTTGTATTACTTTGGAATCTTGCTCCCGCTAATGCTGGCGATAGTACTGCCGATGGCCGCGAGCATGGCAGGCGGGGTTTTCGGCAACCCGCTATTATTCGTCGGGATTTACAACGTGTTCCTCCCCGTGTTCATCTACGTTTTCGGCTTGAGCATTCTCGGAAACCGCCCGCCCACGTACATAGCCCCGGAGATTCCAAGCGATTTCCCGGGGCTGCCTAAGAGGGGAGTCGTGGATTTTTTTGGAGCCAAGCTTCCGTACGCCCCGCTCGCGCTGGCAGTATTGATTGCAATAATTTTCGTCGGCTACTCGGTTGACGCGGCGAACGTCGCGGCAATAAAAAGCGACATCAGCGTCTTGGAGCCGGAAAAGGCCTTGGACGCGATTCCAAGCATCGTCCTCCCGGTTGTGAACGCGAAAATCTATTTTGTGACGATGCTCGCGGCGATAATCGGATTCGGGGCCGCAACTGCGGTTTACTTGTACGGGAGGTTCAGCGCGCGAAAGAAAGTGCAGGACGAGATTCGCGGAATGGAAACCGAGTTCAAGGACGCGATTTACATCCTTGCCTCCCGGCTGGGGGAGAACCGGCCGATGGAGGACGCGCTGCGCCACTCGATTGAGTTCCTGCCGAAAAGCGGGGTTGCGAAAAACATTTTCAAAAGGATTTTGGAGAACATCACGATGCTTGGAATGACTTTGGACGCCGCGATTTTCGACAAGAACTACGGGGCGATAAAGTTCATTCCATCGGACGTAATCCGGTCGGGGATGCGGTTGATGGTCGACTCGTCCCAATTGGGGGTGAACGTGGCGGCGCGCTCGCTGATTAACTTGTCCCTGCAAATCCGCAACACGCAGAAGATTGACGAGATGCTCCGCAAGCTCTTAAGCGACGTTACGTCAATGCTCTCCACTATGGGTACGTTCATCGCGCCGATAGTGCTTGGGGTGGTGACTAGCCTGCAGCAAGTCATCGTGAACAGCTTGACTGCGAACTGCCCGACTGCAGAGGCTACCGCTGCAAACACCGCTTCCCAAACGGGGTCGTTAAGCGGCTCGGGGGGCTTGGCGTCAATGTTTTGCGGAAGCGGGGAGTCAAGCAAGATAAGCCCGGCGTTTTTTACGCTGATAATGGGGGTTTACGTGATTGAGGTGGTAGTGCTGCTGACTTACTTTAATTCGCAGATTGAAGACCCGAAAAACAAGCTGCACTCCGCAATCAGCATTTCCAAAGCCCTGCCCATAGCAACGGTTTTGTTCGCGCTAGTAGCGTTTTTCGCCGCTAACTTCCTCGGCGCAATAGGGTAGCAAGCCGCTGGAAATAGTTGAAAAAAAAGGCAAGAAGCGTTTTTAGGCTAATAGCGGGGCGGGCTCTTGTTTTTGGAGTATTAATTCCTTGGATACTTGCTGCCTGCCGCCAAGGGAGAGGACTAACGAGAGTTTAGCCAAGGCGTGCAAGTCGCTTAACGCGATTTTAGCGCCCGTAATATCGCCGGGCCTTATTTTGGTTCCGAACAAGTCGCGCAGCCACTGCGAGGCGCCTTGGATTTCAACGCCGATGAAGTTCTTCGCGCCAAAATCAAGGGAGACGCTGCCTAGCTCGAGGCTGTAAGTAGTCTTGAAGCCCGGCCGCCGAATCGACAGGAAATCAAATTTCTCGTCGTAATCCGCCACTGCGTTAAACAAATCGCTTTTCATACCCTTCTCAACCTCTTTTGGATTCGAGTGTTTATATTCATTGCATTAATCAAGAAAACGCAGGAATTCGCTTCAATCACGTACTTGTGGGAGTTTCTCTTGCTCACGCGCAGGTAAACTTCAACGCGCTTGCCTGCAACGCCGTTGAATGAAGAGAGTTTCCAAAAAGCGTTTTGGCTGGAAACTATGTTTTCGCAAGCCAACTGCGCGTCAATCCCGCGCTGCTCTGCACGGCTCTTAGCGTAATTGGTTACCGCTATTTCAGCGGGATTTAGGGACTGGACTCTCGTCTTTATTTGCTCAATCAAGGAAGGCATTTGCTCAAACCAAGCAAGACTGTTTGAAATGGACTTAAAATACTTGTAACGGTTTAGTTTTGTAGGCGGTTTTGTGTTATTTCTTGCATAAATTGCGTGAAGTTTTCTTCTCGTAGTCGCGCGGTTTGGAAGAAGCTCATTAGCACTGAAGTTGTTTGCGCTCCTTGTTCGGATTGGCTTCCGT
>JACRGG010000105.1 GCA_016217775.1 Microcaldota archaeon | reverse complement strand
GGGATCGCCTGGACCGAATAATAGTAAGAATAACGGTAATAAGGCGGTTGCGGGAATGCTTAGGAAAAAATCAAGTAACGGCGAGGAGCTTTCGTACAAGAAATCCCATTTGGAGATTACCGCCCCGACTATAAAACCGGTTAGGCACCCGATTGTTATTGCGGCAAGGATTTTCCACAGCGTGCTTGTTAAGTCCGGGAGAACAGATAGAGTGGAGAAAAACCCCGTGAACGCAAACAAGACGGTTACTGGCGACGGGAATAGAAACGAGTCAAGCAAATTCAGGGAGTAAGCCAACTGCCACGACAGCAGAAGGAAAATAGTGGCGCTTAGAACGCTTGCCTTGTTGAATAAACCAATTACTTGGCGGTTGGAGAACACCACGCTTACTCACCCGCGCGCAACAGCGAGTAGACTTGGCTTAGCACTAGGTTGAATGCCGGGGTAAAGCGCGTGTTCGCATCTCGTTTTGCGGGCAGGTTTACGGGCAAGACGGCCTTGATTTTCGTGGGCTTGTCGGACAACACGATTATCTTGTCGCACAACAAGACTACTGACTCAACGTCGTGGGAAATCATTAGCGCCGTATTCACGCCGTTTTTCAGCTTTAAGAAAGCCTGCTCGACGAGCAAGCGGTTTTGGTAATCCAAGGCGTTGAACGGCTCGTCAAACAAAAATAGCTCCGAGTTTAGGGTTGCTCGCGCAATGTTCACTAATTGCTTTAGTCCGCCGGAGAGCTGGTACGGGTAGTAATCCGCGTATTTTTCTAGGTTAAACTCGGATAGCTTCGCGTTGGCTTTCTCCAATGCTTTCTCGTCGAAAGAATCCGCGAACGCAATGTTTTGCCTAGCGGTAAACCACGGGTAGAGGGAGATTACAACGTGCTGGGGAACGAAGCCAACCCGCGTGTTTTCAGCGGATTTTCCGAACAAAGTGATTTCACCCTCGTCTGGCTCTTGCGCGCCGACAAGCAGTTTAAGCAGCGTTGTCTTCCCGCAGCCGTTAGGCCCAATTACCCCGACGAACTCCCCTTTTTTCACTTTGAACGACAAGCCGTCCAAAACGCACAGTTTAGTCTCGGTGCGCGAGCTGGTGTTTGAAAAGCTTTTCTTCAAGTCCTTGATTACAACCGCGTCCATAAAGATTCAACACAAGTAATTGCTTCAACACGCCTGTTAATCCCAGAACATTTGCTTCACGTCAACCTTCTTGCTCGTAACGTTCATTTCGTAGAACAAGTCAGCGAATTGCTGGTAGGCGGAAATTGTTTTTGCGTCCAGCCCTTTAGTGGATACGAATAGCGGGAGGGGGGTTTTTTCCGCAACCGGCTTTGGCAGGCTTAAGTATTTCACTAAATACGCTCTGTTTGAGGGCGCATCTTTAGCGGTTAATTCAACTGCCTCGCGCATTACCTTAACGAATTTTTGCGCAGCCTCCGTGTTGGAATTCGAGAACTTTGTTGAAACAACTCCAGTCGCGCCGCACCACGGGTTTGAAACGTACTTCACCATCGGGCTGGCAACCAGTAGTCTGGAAACGTTTTGCGCAGTGCCAATAGTGTTGATAGGCTCTAAAGTCAGGAGTGCGTCAACACCGCCGGTTGAAAGCGTGGCAAGCTGGGTTGAAACCGCGAGTTCAACTAGAGTAACCTCAGAGGGATTAACCCCGTTTTCCAACAGTATTTTCTTCGCAACAGTTGAAAACTGTATTCCAGGAATGTGGCCGAGTTTTTTCCCGCGCAAGTCAGCGATTGACTGGATGCTAGAGTTTTTTGCGACTAACAGCTGGTCGTTTAGACTGTCTAGAGTCCCGCAAGTAAGGGAATACAATTTAAGCGCACCCGGGTTTTTCGACTCGACTATTGTCGCAATGCCAGCGGCGACACTTGGCGCGCCCGCATTGGTTTTGCCCGAAACTAGGGAGTCAATCAATTGGTTTGGTGCGTCAAAACGCTGCAGCTCTACCCTAATGCCTTCTTTCTCAAACAATCCCTGCTCTACGGCAACAAACAACGGAAGGGTTTGCACGACAGGCAGGTAACCAACATTAATCACTTGAACGCTTGTTGAAGGCGCGCTTGACTGCGAAATGAATAAAGCAACTGCGAGCAATGCTAAAACGGCTACTGCCGCTAAAACAATTTTCTTACTGAAATTAACCTTCAACACAAAACCACCGAATAGCTTATAAAAAAGGTTCTACATAACTGCTAGTAGTACAGTACTGTACTATTAGAGTGATTGGTTTGAAGGAAGAGGAGAAATCATTTTCTGAACTGGGGCTATCAAATAACGAGGGAAGAATACTCTCGTTTTTGCTTGAAAACGGCAAGGCAACCGGAAGCAGCGTAGCGACGAAGATTGGAGTCAACAAATCGGTTGCTTACTTTGTCCTAGACCAGCTGGTGCAAAAAAAGCTGGCGTCCTTTATTGTAGTCAACAAGAAAAGGGAGTACCAACCAATAGAGCCGGAGTTGCTGAAAATCCGCATTGAAGAGAGGAAAAAAGAATTCGCTAAAAACCTGGATTGGCTTCAGGCGCTAATACTGGCCAAGCCAAAGGCAAGCAAGCAGCCAAACTTCAGTGTTTTTGATGGCTGGAATGGAATGAAGCTTGCTATGGAAGACGTTTTGGCGCAAAAAACAGGGGTTGAATACTTTGTTTTCGCAGTGGACGTGCCCGACAATATACTGTCGCGGTTTAGGCGCGCAATCAAGCAGTTTCACTTAAAGCGGTCGAAAAAAGGAATCAATTGCAGGCTGCTTGTTTCGGAGAGGCTGAAAAACACCGTCGGCGCGGATAGGAAAAAAGAGCCGAACACGCAAGTAAGGTTCGTTTCCTCGGAAAACGCTATGCCCTTGACGGTAAACGTTT
>JACRGG010000100.1 GCA_016217775.1 Microcaldota archaeon | reverse complement strand
TTTTACTTACGAATTACTCATTTATTAACCTATCTATTATCTTTATTGTAATCAATATGTAACTAACTTAATAATAACTGATAGCGTAAGTTAGTTATGGACTGGACCAAATATGGATTCGTTAAAGCGAGCAAATATCGAACTAAAATCGCTGAAGCATTAGCTATTTCACCAAATACGCCCTCCCAAATAGCACTTGAAACAAAACTATTCAAAACACATATAAGTACGGTTCTAAAAGAGCTCGTAAATGAAAAAATTGTTGAGTGTTTAACCCCTAACTTACGTCGTGGGAAAATCTACGGCTTAACTCAAACCGGAAAAACAATAGTCGTTGCAATCCAAAACGATTCACTAAAAAAGGTAAGGGTTGTAAGGGTTTAGTTTTGTAGGCGGAAGACCACGAATCCATATATTACCTTACGGAATATTGATGCAAAGCCAGAAAAAAATCAAGCGTTGACTATCTTCTCTGCTTGCGCCATTGCCTCCAGCACGAGCTCGTCTTTCCCCCAGCCGGCCATTACTTGAAGGCCGACAGGCATTTTTTCCTTAGGAGTTAAGCCGATTGGAACGCTTCCGGCGGGGATTCCAGCAGTGTTTGCCGGAATCGTCAGAACGTCGGCTAAGTACATAGCAAGAGGATTATTCGCGTTCTGGCCTTTTTTCCACGCGGCGAAAGGCATCGTCGGGCCTAGAAGCAAATCGTAATCGGCTAATACTTTTTCCAACTCGGATTTAAACAACTGCCGGGCTTTGAGGGCCTTAGTGTACCACGCGTCGCGAAATTCCTTTGTAGTAATGTAAGTGCCGAGGAGAATCCTGCGCTTGACTTCGGGGCCGAAGTTATTGCTTCTCACTGCGCTCACCGCGCTAATCAAATCGCTTCCCTCCCACGGCTGCCCGTAGCGCATTCCGTCAAATTTCTGCATTGCGGACGCGAATTCGCTGAAGACGTTGAGGTAGTAAATCGGGATTGCGTACTTTAACACCGGCAAGTCAATCTCGGTTACATTGACTAATCCTTTTGACTCGAGTTTCTCGATGGTTTTCTTAACTAGCGCTGAAACTTCCTTGTCGCAGCCTTCAAAAAATTGTTTTGGCACCGCGGCATTAAGCGGAAGTTTTTGTTTAATTGTTTCGCCTATTGGCTTGACTCCGCAAGTAGTCGAATCGCGTTCGTCCGCACCTGAAATCACTCTTGCAGCAAGCTTGGCTCCAAAAACAGTTTGGGACAACGGCCCTATTTGGTCGAAGCTCATCGCCAAGTCCGAAAGCCCGTACCTTGAAACGCGGCCGTAACTGGGCTTGAACCCGACTACTCCCATAAACGCCGCCGGGCAGCGGATTGACCCGCCGGTATCCGAGCCTAGTGACAAGTCGCAAAAGCCGGCTGCAACGCTCGCTCCGCTTCCTCCAGAAGAACCACCAGGCACCCTGTCAATATTCACTGGATTTGATGTTTCCTTAAGCGCGCTGTACGAGCAGTCCGAGCCGCACGCGAACTCGTCTTGGTTTACTGCGCCGATTATAATCGCGTCTTGCGCCAAGAGTTTTTCCACAACGGTTGCGGAGTATGGCGCAACGTAGTTTTCAAGCATTTTGCTCGCGCAAGTCATCTTGTGGCCCTTGAACGCTAGGTTGTTTTTGATTGAAACAACGAGGCCGTACAATTCTCCCTTGGTTTTCTTCCCGTCCAAGTACGCCGCGCGCTCGATGGCTTCCTTTTCATAAACTTCAAGGAACGCGCCTATTTTCCCCTCGCTCTCGCCGATTTTCTTCAAGAACCCTTGCAGGTTAGCGCTTGGAGAGAGTTTTCCGCTCTTTAATTCAACCAATTTTTTTTCCAGCATGAGAATCCACTTTAAAGCAAAATAATAACTTGACGCGCTAAAGGTTTTTCGGAACGGCCATATGCTCTTCCGCCTTGCGCGTAAATGATTTTCTTATCCCCTCGCCCTCGCCGGACTCAACTCTGGCGTCTTTTCGCCTTGTCGGGGAGTCGCGCACGTAATAGAGCTCTTTTCCCTTGGACTGTATTTCGCTTATTTGCGCGACGTACGAGAGGATTTCATTGAGGTCTTTTTTGAGGCGCTCTTTCTCCTCTCCTTCGAGCTTGAGTCGGGAAATCAATGCGATTTTGTTCAATACCGCGTCGTCGATTGCGTCCATAAAAAACCAATAACGTTTAGGAGAACAAAACCTTTTAAGAACAACCGCTTGCTAGTTAACAAGATATGCTCAAGCCAATTGCGTTACTGGAGTTGATTCGGCCGCTAAACTGTTTTATGGCCGCGGCGGGCGCACTCGTCGGCTACTTTGTTTCAATTCACTCGCTTGACTTGACTAACCAAACGCCGGTCTTGCTTGTTGCACTCGCCACTTTCCTAGTCTGCGCCGGGGGGCAGGCGGTAAACGACTACTACGATAGAGTTGTTGACGCGCGAAAAAAGAAAAGCAAGCCGATTCCATCGGGGAGAATTTCCGCGAAAGCCGCGCTCGCGTACTCGATTTTGCTGTTTCTCGCCGGAATTTTGGCCGCGTACTTGGTTAACCCCACTGCGGCCGCGCTCGCCGTTGTTTTCTCCGCAATATTATTTTCGTACTCCGCGTTTTTCGCGGGCAAGAAATACTTCGGGAATTACTTGGTGGCGGCATCCAGTGGAGCGGTGTTTTTGATGGGCGCGAGCGTAAGCGGGTTTTACTTCGTGCCGTTCTTGCTTGGCGTCAGCGCGGTTTTTTCAACTCTTTGCCGCGAGGTTACAAAAGACTTGGAGGACTTAAAGGCGGATGTGGGAATCAAGACTACTCTCCCAATGACCACCAGCCCGGCTTTTGCCGCTAAGTACGCTTACGCAACTGGGGCTCTGGCGATTTTGACTAGCTTCTCCCCGGTTTTCCTTAAATTAAACTCCAGCTACTTGTTTATCGCACTGCTAGCAATTGGCGGAGTTGTAATGCTTGATTCCCTTAGGCGAATCAGCAAGAAGAATTACTTGGAGGCCCAGCAGAGGCAAAAGCAGGCGATGCTAATCGTGCTAATCGCGTACTTGGCTGCGCTAGTTTAAGCTCGCGCAGCTTGCTCTTTGGAGGAGCATAGAAACAAAAGTTTCTGCAATCAACTAGTTTTTGATTTGTTCAGCTGGAACTAGGCGGAACAAGAGTTGGTTTTTGTTTATATACCCAAAACAAGAATAATCTTCTAAGAATTTGAACTTTACCCAAGCCCCCAAAAAGCTTAAATAAGTAGTTTTACTTATTTTACTTAGGGGGTGAAAACAGATGGTTAATATGACTTTGGCTGTTCCTGCGGAACTTGACGATATAATGAAAAAACACAAGGAAATGAAATGGAGCGAAGTCGCCAGGCAAGCGCTTTGGGATGAGGCAAGAAAACTGGAATTAATGGACAAAATACTTTCCAAAAGCAAGCTCACCGAAAAGGACGCGGAAGAAATCGGCCATAAGATAAAGCACGAGATAGCCAAGTGGCACGGGTTGGTTAAATGAAGCTAGTAATCGACACCAACCGAATTATTGCTGCGCTAATATGCGACGGAGCCTCAAGAAAAATCTTGTTTGACAACCGATTCAAGCTAGTTTCCCCTGAGCGCGCCTTGCTGGAAGTGCGAAAATACGAGAAAGAAATTAGGCTCAAGGCAGGCATTTCGGCGGATGAGCTTAACTTGTTGATTGACTTGATTTGCGAGAAAATAAGCATAGTCCCAAAAGAAGAGTATGAAAAGTTTTTGGATAAGGCGGGAGAAATGATTGACGACGCTGACGACGAGCCGTTTATTGCCCTCGCGCTTGCAACAAGCAATTCCGGAATTTGGAGCGACGACAAGCATTTTTTTAAACAAATAGAAATTCCAGTTTGGAAAACAAGCGACCTGATGGAAAAAATTTACGAAGGCGAAATACTATGAAAGGCAAGAAAATTTCTTTAAGAGAATTGGAAAAACTAGAGGACGAGGAGGACGTTAGGGAAGCAAAGCGGATTTTGGCTGACAAAAATCAAAAAACACATACGCTGAAAGAGTTTGAAAAAAGGCATAAGATAAAATTGCGTGAAACTTAAATAAACGCTTCAACATCGCTTGGCGTTATTTCCCTAGTCGTCTCCTCGAATTGCCTGCCTAATTCCTCCAAGGAGTGCCCGCCGCGGGTTTTTCTCGTAGCGCGGTTTCTGACTTTAATGAACACAGGGTAATTAACTGCTTCTCCAAGCAAGATTCCCTCCCCCACCTGCAACCCCGATATTTGCCCCGAGACCGACGAGTCGATTGCCTCGCAGCTTTCAGCAATGTGCTTTAAGTCAAACGGGTTGGTGATGCGCATTATAATGTACGAATTGCATTGGGAGAGCGCGGTTGTCGAGAGTTGAACGGGACGCTGGGAAATTAGGCACAGGCTCGCCCCGAATTTGCGCCCCTCGCGCGCGATGGTCTCAATAATTGATTTTGAAACCGCGTTTTCCGCGCTCGCTTTTTCTCGGCAAAAATTATGCGCCTCTTCAACCAAGAGAAGGAAAGGCGGGATTTTTTGCTTTCTGCGCTGGTTGAACAACCGCTGCGCGAAGTAAGCCAAAATAATTTGCTTTTTCTTCACGCTAGTCAACGCGTTGAGGTCGAATACGGTGAGCTTCCCGCTCTTCACAACGTCTTTAACTATAGGAAAGCTTCCGTGCGAGAATAATCGCAGCTGCTTTAATTCCTCTATCTTGCTTAATAGCGGGTCGCGCACGTTTTGCGTCATTTTGCTCGCGTTAATCTCGCTGACAACGTCGTCGAGGTCGAACGCCTTTGCGCCGTCCTTCATTTTCTTGGTTAATTCCTTTAAAATCGAGTTGATTGCCCGCTGCTGCACGCCAGACAAGTCGGGGAAAATCATTGAAAGCATTATGGGAGTCAATTTATGGCACGCGATGCGGATTTTCTCCCCGTCAACAACCGTAGTCTTGTCGGCAAAATCGCGGTTTGACTTGTCCGCAAAACAACTGTACTCCCCGTGAACGTCGAAAACAACGACGCCGATTTGCCCGGCCTCCTTTTTGCGGCTTAACGCTTCTTCCAAAACTACGGTTGCGCAAACGCTTTTCCCGCTCCCGCTGATTCCCAAAATCGCCAAGTGCTTTTGCAATAATCGCGTGAGGCTCGGGGTTACCGGGACTTCGTGCTGCATTAACTTCCCTAATTTTAGCCCGTTGTCCTCAAAACCAAGGAATTGTTTTAGTATGCTATTCTCGGCGGCAACCACTTTCTCGCCGGGGGATGGGGGGAAACTGTTTTTGGAGAGTGACGAGCCGTTGAACACTCCCAAAATTGCGCAGTCGGCGACTACGTACTCCCAGTCTTGCGCGGGGAAATCGGTTTTCACGCTCCCGTTCTTTTCGTACTCGCTTATCGTCTCGGCGCGCTCGAAGTACCTGTTCGCGCGCCTTACTTCGTTTACTACCGCGATTAGCGGATTCGAGTCGCCTAGGGAAACGAATTCCCCCTTGCGCAGCTTGCTTGAGTTAACCACGAAGCTAAACCTGCTTGTTGACGGGCCTTCAAAAGTGCTGATTACAGTGCCAAGGGACATAACAGATTTAGTGAAAAAGTTTGTTTAAAAACAGTTTCAAACCGCTGTTCCGGCTTGCAAGCGGGGTTACTTTTTTTCTTTTTGTATGCGTGAAAGGGCTCTCGCAGCGGCTTGGGCGGAAAAGCGCGCGAAGTAAAGCGGTCTGCGCACGTTGTGGTCAAAATGATTTTGTTCGTTTTCCTTAGTCAAGTCAGAGTAGTACTCAAGCCGGGCAATTGCTTCCTTAAGCAGCGGAATGAGCGGCTCGGGCTTTAGCCTAAGCGAGTTTAGCCGAGCACGCAACTCGCCGCGGGTTTTCGGAAAAAGGGAGTTAGGCGAGAGAATCTCCCGCAATAGCTTTTCGCGCCCCTTGCCCGCAGTCAAGTCAAACAACGCGTGAGAATGGATGAACGCGTGCACTTTTTGGTTTCGGAAAAAATCGTGGTCAACGTGAACAAGACCTTTAGCCGAATTAATCTCGAAATTCAGCTTCGCTAACTTCACTAAGTCAAGCTCCCGGTGGACAAAATCTCGTTTTAGCAAGAAAAAAACCCGCCGAGAACACTAATCGGCAACAGCAATATTAACAAACAAGCAATAATAATGCTATTACAGCAAAACGTGAAAGTAATCCGGCAGTTAATAGCGTTTTGCAGTCTGGCAAACCAAGAAAAATGCTGGAAGGCTTTCTTGGTTTGCTATAGAAGGACCATGGTTGAAAAAAAGTGGATTGGTTGCTGCTCGCGGTTTTGTCCGCGGTTGTCTTGGGGGTTAATTCCTTGGTCATCCGCAGGACTGTGAAAAACGGGGAGCCGATTGCACTCGCGATAGTCGACCACGTGGTTGGCGCAATCGTGTTTGCTTCAATCGTGTTGCTTGCAGCAGGCCCAATAGTTTGGCCGACGCAGCCAATTGCTTACGCCGTAATGGTTTTTGGGGGGATAGCGTGGGCGCTTGGAGCGAACTACGTTTTTCGAAGCTTTAAGGCGAATGAAGTCTCGTTAAACGCCCCATTGACGAAAACAAGCTTGGTTTGGACGCTGTTGCTTGGAGTATTGTGGCTCAATGAAAGCGCTGGGGCTTGGAAGATAATCGGCACTGTTTTGATAATGCTTGGCGCGCTCGCGTTGAGCTTTGACAAAAAGCTTTTAGGCAAGCTAAAGGAAATCGGCGTGCGCGACGCGCTATTAGCCGCGTTCTTCCTCGGAATCGCGTACGTGTTCGACAAGAAGGGCCTGGAGTACTTTGACTTCAACCTGTACGTGCTCTCCTCGTTCTTGATTCCACTCGCGCTGTTCCTCTTGTTCGTGAAAAAACCAATTGGGAAAACGAGGGCTTTGCTTAAAAACGCCGGGAAAAGCGCGTTGCTCGTCGCGTTCTTGGATATGGTTTGGTACGCGCTGATGATGCTCGCCTTAAAAACGGGCGAGTCGAGCCAAGTCTCGCCAATACTACAATTATCCCTAATAGTCAGCGTGGTCGGCGGAGTGATTGTTTTCGGCGAGAAAAAGGACTTGATGCAGAAAATAATCGGGAGCGCCGCGGTTTTGCTTGGAGCGATTCTAGTAGTGAGCTAATTAGAGAGCCGGCTTAAGAGAGGTTTGATTTATTCGGCGTAAACTGATTTTCGGAGGTAAACGTTTATTTTCTTCCTTGCAGTAATGATCTGCGAGGTGTGTTTACTTGTCAA
>JACRGG010000101.1 GCA_016217775.1 Microcaldota archaeon | reverse complement strand
GTTTTTCCAAAAAAACCAAAAATGCGATTAAGGACGCGAAAAAATCCGCGCAAATCAAGGCGGGAGTAGTGAAGTTCTTCAAATCCTAGCGAGGCGGGCTTGAAAACACAGCAAAAGGATGCTTCTTTTTTTGATACAGTTTTTACTAAAAGTGTTACAAGAAGTATAACACTTTAGAAAAGCTTATATAGTGGCTTGAGCCCATAAGCAGTATGGACAGGGAGTTGTTGAATGCGATAATGGCCGAACAGCAAAAAGAGTTCGAAGAGGGCGGAATCGAGCTGGTCGGGCGGGAATTAAGCGAAAAAATAATCGAGCTGCTCCCGCTAAAAACTCCTTTTTTCATAACGGGAGTCAGGCGGTGCGGAAAGTCATCACTATTAAGGATACTAAAGGACCGGCTTGGGCTAAAGCAGAAGGATTTTCTTTACGTAAACTTCAACGACGAGCGGCTCGCCAACTTCTCGGTTGAAGACTTTCAGAAAATCCTGGATTTTGCGGATTCCGAAGAATACGCGAAAAACTGCGTTTTTTTCATTGATGAAATGCAGGAAGTCCAAGGCTGGGAAAAATGGGTCGACCGGATAAAAGGCAGGCACGCCATTTTCGTTACCGGCTCGAATTCAAAGCTGTTAAGCAATGAAATTTCGACGACGCTGACCGGCAGGTCGATAAACATGGGCCTCTCCCCGTTTAGCTTCAGGGAATTCTTGAAGGCAAAAAAAATCGATGCCGGCAAGTGGAAGCACAGCCTTGAAACGCAGGCGAGAATAAGAAAAGCATTCGAAGAATTTATGCAAACAGGCGGGTTCCCGAAAAGAGTTTTGACGGGACAAAAAATAGTTGTTTCCGAACTGTACGAAAACATCTTATACCGCGACGTAATTGGAAAATTCAACAAAAAGCTGTCGAAGCAAATAAAGGAAATGTCGCTATTCCTGCTGACTAATTCCGCAAATGCAGTAAGCTACCGGGAATTGGCTAAAATGGCTGGAATAAAAAACGTGTCGACCGTCAAGTCAATAATCGGCGCTTTTGAAAACTCGTTCCTGTTTTTCCTAACGAATAAGTTTGACTACTCGATAAAAAAACAAGTGCAAAACCCGAAGAAAGCATACTGCATCGACAACGGCTTTATTACAGCCGCCGGATTCAGGTTTTCCCAGGATAATGGAAGGCTATTGGAGAATGCCGTGGCAGTCGAGCTTAAGCGGCGGGGAGAAGACGCGTATTATTCGAAAAACGAAAGCGAATGCGATTTTTTGGTTAAAAAAGGCATTAAAATAATCTCGGCAATCCAGGCGTGCTATAATCTAAATGAAGGCAATAAAAAAAGAGAAACAAACGGGTTGATGGAAGCGCTAAAGAAATTCGGCTTAAAAGAAGGGCTAATACTAACTTACGACCAAGAACAAGAAATAAAGAGAGAAAACAAAAAAATTATCGTAAAACCCGCTTGGAAATGGCTGCTCGAACAACAATAATCTTTCCGAAAACAATGCAATCAAGGACTTCTACAAAAAAACAAAGAGCTTTGATGAAAAAGGACTCGCGCCGTTATACAAGCTCATTTTCAAGACTAGTGCGGAAACCAATGTCAGCGTGATTAAGGACGCGAAGAAAGCCGCGCAAATCAAGGCGGGCGTAATGAAGTTCTTCAAAACAATTGCCCACGACTAAACTCAAAGGATTTCTCGCCACAAGGGGGGAAACAGGATTACCCTAAAACTGAAGGGGGGAGTTTTCCGTTAACGCTTTTGCAGCGTAGCAAGGAAAAGGGTTACTGCGGTTAGGATGAAGTTCTTCAAATAATGCCGCCGCGTCAGTTCACAAAAGGCTTTCAAGCTTGAAAATCAAGTCGTTTTTCAACTCAAGCCAGTCCCTTGGCCTGACGCTTTGCGGAATGAATTGGTTGGTTGACTTCCCTAATTTCTTGGCGTCAGCGGACTGCAGCTTCTTAACCGCTTTTTCAACAAATTCAGCTGGGGACTCCAGCCTATTTTCAGACTCGAGCATCTTGCGCAACGCGCCCTCCATATTCGCGCACAAAGGCAACGCGTTGGATGCATCGAAAACGTCTTTCCCCTCGCAGCGCGATTCTAGCGCGTTAAGCTTTCTTGCAGTCAAATCCTCAATCGAATAGACGTACAATCCTGTGGCGAAGCGGGAGGTGTACAAGGAAGAAACCGGCTTTACGGCAAGAGGGTTTTCCGCAATGATTTTTTTTGGCGAGACATCCACGCGAACCTTGTCTTTTTGTCCAAAAAGCGTGTCGTAAACGCAGTCGAACTGCATCGTGTTGCGGACTCTCCTAAACTCGGTTATTTCATACCCGCTTATTTTCTTTGACAAGCCGACGCAAAAATCGCGCAAGCCCTCTTTGCCTTGCGCATCCAAGTCAAAGTCAAGGTCTTCGGAAAACCGCTGAAGGGAACCCAAGTAAACCTTGTTCAAAGCCGTTCCGCCCTTGAAAACAAGCTGTTTAGAGGGGGCGACCGCCATAGTTATCTGGCTTAACACGTCAAAAACGTAAAACTCTTTTACCACAAACTGCCTCGGCAAACCGTATTGAATGGCAATAGAATTGCAGACGTCCATATTCAAATCCATTTCTCAACCGCCCCTTATCCGCGCCTTAACCGCAAGCATTTTTTCAGACAATGCCTTGCCGCAAAACTTTCTCGCAAAAAAATCGAACTCGCTCCATTCTTTCTTGGATAATTCTGCTTGCTTGAAGCAGTCAATTAGCTTTTTTTCCCCAACCCCGTATTGGGGCAAGTAAAGGCAGTCAAACAGCGTTTTTGGCCGCGTGGAAACAACGTAGCCGCCAAGGCGCGTAAACCCTATTGCTTTTTCTTTTAATGAAACCGCCTTAAACTCGTATTCGCCGAAGTTCTTTGACTTAGATTGGCTTGTTGTGACTACAAAAATCGTGAATGGAACCTCGGTTATAAGCTTGTGCAAGTACAACGCGGTGGAAAACCCGAGGTAGCCATTATACACGCTTTGAGCGCAGTAAAACTCGTCGACTAGAGGATTAGAGGAGTAAACTCCCCGCTTTAGCCTCAATATTTTTCCCGCCTTGTTCAGCCTGCTTAGCGTAGTCTTTAGGGAAAGAGAATCCGTTAATTTCAGGCTCTCCAAAAATGCCAAGTCCGAAACCCCAAAACGAGATTTGACGATTGCCTGCAGCACGCCGGATGAAACCATTTTAGACGACATACAATAATAAACAAATTGTTTATTATAAGCTTTTCTATAAACCACATTAGATAACGCCGCGCTTAGTGAAAACATACTTTCAGCGTATTTAAATCAAAAACAAAAAATGGTTGCAGAAACCAAGCAATAGTTAATAAATTGTTTATTATGCCATTACGATTGCAACTAAAAGGCTTGCCTGCAGAGGGCGCAAAAACGGAATTAGCCCACGGAACAAAGGTTGCAGTAGTCTTTAAATAGTTAACAACTCATTAATTATCGTATGTCGTATGCAACTTTGAGTCCTTTGGAGCAGCGGGTTTACAACGCTTGTGAAGGCGCGAGGGGCAATCTTGCGTCAATTGGGGTTATTGAAAGCCTTAAGCTCTCCGACGACAACACGATTCGAGTAGTGGTGTCTCGGTTGTGCAAGAAAAAGTGGTTTAAGCGCGTGAAGAACGGCTTGTACTTTGTTCAAACCCCTTTCTCGAGCGGTTTGGAGGACGAGTTCGCGTATGGCCAAAACGTGTATAACGGCTACCTCGGGTTTTCCACCGCGTTGTACTTGCACAAGCTAAGCGACCAGCTCCCGTTTGAAATCACCGTAGTGACGCGAAGCAAGTCCGCAGTGAAAAAAGAAGGGGAGTACTCGTTTCGCTCCGTTGCAATGGGAAGAAAAGCATTTGGCTCCCAAACTCTCGGAACGGGGATGGGAAGTGGCGGTAGGGGAAATTACGTGGTTTCAACTAGGGCCAAGACGCTTTACGATTGTTTGTTGCACCCGGATTTGGCTGGCGGGCTGCCGCTAGTGCTCAAGGCGTTTTTTGACGCGCGGTTGAGTGAAAAAGAGTGGCGCGAGTTTTTTTGGTTCGCGCAAAAATTCGAGAAAAACGCGTTTTACCAAAGGCTTGGCTACCTGCTTTCGTTGCTCCCGGAGAAAGACGGCTTTGTCGAAAAAGCCGTTTTGGAATGCGGGAAGAAAATCAAGGCGAAGGCGTACTTGCAGGGAAGAAAAAAAGGCGAATACAATAAAGAGTGGATGGTTTTTGACAACGTGGGGAGAAAAAAATTGCTGGGCTGGTGGTATTAAGTGATTGAACTTGATTTGGACGAGTACCGGCGCTTGTCGGGAAAGTGGGGGTTGAGCCTCCAGTTCGTGCAAAAAGAATTCAAGGTAATGGACGCGCTTGCGCAAGTGGCGGGCTTAATCCAAAAAGAGGGTTTGGACGCAGTGTTTAAGGGCGGAACCGCGTTGAACAAAGTCTACTTGCGCGACAAGCAAAGGTTTTCGGAAGACTTGGATTTTGACGAGTTCTCGGATGAAAGCGATTCGCACAGGATTGCCGGCCTGACCGAGTTGATGAAAAAAATCGCCGGGTTTAAAGTAGAGGGGCCTTGGCGCTACTACGATACGATACGCTTTGAGTGCTCGTACTCGCGCGGGGATTTCTTGGACCACGCGAGAATCGAATTTAGGCTGCAAAAGCGAAAGTGCACGCTAAACTCAATCGGGTTGGAAACCGCGGTGTCGACAATAGCCGCCCAAAGCGTTGCAAACATTCCCTGTTACTCGCTTGACGACTTGGTCGCGCGAAAGCTTCTCGCGCTGGCGGAGCGGACCGAGGGGAAAGACGTTTGGGACGCCGCCAACTCGCTGGAAAAAACGAAAAATATCATTGGGGCGCTTGAGCGCGCGCTGGATGCCGAGGGGAAAAAAAGAACTGCGGGCGAGTTAATCAAGCAAATGGTTTTGGAGTTGGAAAAAGCCGATGCGAAGCGAATGCAAGTGAGCACGAACCAATTCATTCCACTAACCATTCGGCCGAGGAACTGGAGCGACTTGATTAAAACACTCCAAAGGCAACTTGAGGAACTCACGGACAAATGAGCAAATAAAGAATATCACGCGCTTTTCTATTGCGCTTGTTTTTCTAATTGAACGCGTTTTTCAAGCAATAGCCAGCGCAGGCTGGGCTCTACGCAATAGTACTTGTCTTTGCCGTCGCGGCGGCGGAGGTAAATGCAGCCTTTTTTCTCCAGCTCGCGCAGGTAATACGAGACGTTCGAGCGTGCTATCTTAGTGTGTTTAGACAACTCGCGATTGGTGACTTCGGGGCGGCGCACGGCCTCTAGAAGCACGTCTTTCGCGCGCGCCTGCGTAATACCTACAAGATGGCGTTTTTCGACAAGGCTATTAAGCACGCTAGCCAACAGGGTTTTGCCAAGCACCACTGGCTTTTCATTAGTCGACTCGATGACTGCTGCGGAAAAGCTGTTCAGGATGTTACGCACGTTCCCCCCGTACAAGCCGTAGAGGGCGACTAGTGCTTCGCGCGAGTACGGAACAACATAGTTCAGCCCCTCGCTGATTCGAAGCGCCTTAATGCGCGACTCCAAGATCAGCTCGATTTGGTCTAGCGGAAGCTCGCTTATTATAAGGGGAGTGTCGGAAAGAGTGGATGCGACCCGCGGCATGCTTTGAAACAATGAGTGCACCGCAAAGTTGCCTACGAAAACAAAGTGCACGTGCTCGGACTGGAAGAAGTCGCGCAAGTCGTCGTACAATTTTCGTAACGACTGTTCCGGAACGTTCTCTAAGTTATTGTAGTGAATTATTACCGGCTTGCCCGTTTTTTCAAACAATTCGTTGAACAATTGCTGCGCGAAATCCATTAGCGCCATGCTTGGAATAGTTGGCGGGGAAACGCTTTCGTTTGCAAACCTAACGCCAACGCCAAGCGCGCTTGCTCCGCTTAGCTTTGTTTGGTTGTAAGGCAGTTCGACTAGCCTCTCGAGCTTGTCGAAAACTTGCTTGCTTACAATCGTCTTCTTCTGTAGTTTAAGCGTGGAGTAAAACGCGTAAAGAGTGTTGAGCATAAAATCAGTTGCAGTCCAGTCGCTGTTGACGCCTATTTCCTTAAACGGGGTGAAATACCCTTTTTGCATCGCCTGGTGGCGCGCGTAGTTCACAAAACTAGTCTTGCCCACGCCCACGTCCCCGCACACTAGGGCGCGCGTGCTGTTTGATGAGGAAAAAAGCCTGCTTAGCCTGGTAAGCTCCCCTTTTCTTCCCTGAAAAAGCTCAATCGGCAAAAGCCCCCCGCGGACTAAAAGAGGAGAGGTAGAAAAAGGGTTGGCCTTAAGCCCGTAGAGTTCCCAAATCGAAGGCTCGTCAAACAAAACCAAACACCACACAAATATAAGAAAACCCATACTTATAAAGCTTCCTATAACTATAGGCGAGTGTTGGTGGGAGGATAATTATGCGCTTAAAACACGCTTTTCGGCACGCTTGCTAAAACAAAGAAAAATGATAGCAAAGCGATTACTGCAAAAATAAAGCCAAAAAACAAGCCGACAATCATTGAAAAAACTGTTTTTTCAGCTGAAGAATCGCTTGAAGCACGGCAAGCCCGGTACAACAAGTACAATCCGTAAACGCCTATCGGAAGGCTTAACAAGTAAAACAATGCAAAACCAAGCGGGCCTAAAAGAGAAAATAGCACTAGAAGCAGCCCGCTTATCAGGTTAAGCGGAACTGAATAGACTCCCACCAAGTGCAATATTTTTTTAAGGCTGGCGTTTGAACCAAAAAAATGAAGGGTTGAATAAACGCCTAGAACTAAAACTGCTTGAAATAACGTAAAAATTACTGCAAAAAATACTGTTCCAACTGCCAAGCCAAAAAGCGAGTTTAAAGAAAAAACAGTATTGAATATGCTTGAAAGAAACGAGTAGGAAGCTAACCCAAACCCGGAAAACACGCCAGCTAAAACCAAGTTTAAAAACGCTTTTTTATAAGAAGCGTTCCTTACTTGCAGTTCAAAAACTGCCTTAGGCTTAGTTAAAGGCGCAAACAACTTTTCAAAAACACTTGCCGTTCCTTCCTTTTTCCTCACTTAAAACCAACCCCGTTCTGATTTTTGACTTCTTCACTCAAATTTTTTGGAACGCGAACATTAAACTCGTACTGGCAACCGTCGTTAGCTTGCCTTATTGCTGGAGCCGGGTCAAAATACCCAAAAAAACACGAGTTGTTCTTGCAAGAGGCGAAATCTTCAGTTAACGTTAGCAAGTAGTGGGCATAGAGATAATCATCCATTCTTGCGGCAGTATCATTCTTATTTTGATAGATATTCGTGTTTAAGCTAACCTGCGTTGTTTCCCGAAAAAATTTTATCATTACGTCCTTGCATTGTTTGGTGGTTGAACAATAAATCGTAGAATCCTCCAAAACCGGTTGAGAACTAGCGCAAACTGGCAGATTCGCTAATTCTCCGTTTCTTTCACCAACAAAATCAATTGAGCCAGGCAGCAAAGAATAATTAGTGCAACCAACTAGCAAGAATGCCACAACAAAGATTGCTAAAACAACTTGCTTCATATAAATCTGCTCCAAACCGTAGTCGCAGTAGTTAATAATTCAGCCAACCGGGGTTTTGAAGATAATTGTTCAAACGCTACTGGACTGGAAAGATTTTCTAGCAAGAGCATATAATCGTTTGCGTCGTTCGTATCGCGAATGCCCGGGTTTAACGAAAGCAGTTCTTTTAAAAACTTATTCGCAACACGACAGGTTTCATCAGTAAATTCCGCTACGCTAATTACTGTTTTGCCTACTTCTTGCTCTTTCCCGCTAACTCTGCTTAAAAGAGACACCTCCACGTTGTTTCCGCTTTTATAGAAGTTCAAGTAAATCGGGTCGTCCATAAAATCTAGGCGGGTTCGCAAATCATCTTTGGCGTAAACCAGTTTGTTAGATACTATCAGAAAACCTAAAAACAAATAATCAATATATTCAAAGTAACTGTGTTCTTTACCGTTTATAGTAATAATGAGCGTTGAACAAACATACGTATATTTTTCTTTTAGTTGATTAATCAAAGAGGGACTCAATTTGTACGATATGCAAAACTTTTTCATTTTAATCACACATTGGGCGGGTACGCAGATATGACATAACCTACACTACCTTTCTTTGGATCCACGCCAACTACTACTAGAACTTCCTTAAAAGTTCCTTGAGGCGTCTTAAACGTACTATAATAACCAAGATTGCCGCTCGGCAACATTTCTGGCGTACCCGAGTTAACTGTCGTTTCAATCATTTCCTGTACTTCTTTAACTGACTTTTGTCCAAAAACGTCTGAAAACTTTGTTCCGCCAGAAATCTCTCCAGTAACGTGTTTTTTGTAAATATGTTGCCAACCCTTCGTGTCAGTTCCTTCTTCCAACCATCTTGTTAGTCCATTGGAGTCTTTCGTTATTTTTAGGGTTTTGGTTAAGTCACCGTTTTGCTTGTAAACGCTTGCTATTAGTTCGTCTGTGTAACCGAGTTTTCTTAGTTTATCAAAACCGCGGAAGACCGCCGCCTGCTCTTTTTCTCCTAGGTTGAATAGCTTTTTTGCTGTTGTTTCATCCAAGTGCTTGGCTAGAACATTCACGTCTTTTCCTAATCCAGTTAGCTTGGTTCCTAACCGCTGGTAACTTAGTTCCTCAGCCGCGCTTAACGTGGAAAACTTTTTCCAACCCGTAGCAGAACTTACTGTCGAAAGCGCTAGCGCTCCTCCGATGGATAGGCTGCTTAGCGTGCCGGCAAACTCGTTGTTCGGAAAGATTTCGTGAAGCAAGTAAGTTCCACCGACAGCTCCCGCACCTATAGCAAACTGGTTTTTGACTACGGTGCCGACAACGACTTTCGTGCCTTGAATGACTGGCTTGGCTTTGGAAACTAGTTCAACAAGCTTGCCGGATTCGGCAGCGGTTTTAATCCAGCCGCCAATCATTCCAGCGCCCTTGCTGACTAAAATCCCCTCGCCAATTCCCGCCGCAACGTAACCCGTTCCAAAACCCGTGTTCCAACTGTCATTAAACACCAAGTGGCTATCTGTAGTGTTTCGCATATGCAGGTTAGACACTGAAAAAACGTAGTCCGAACCGCGCAATGGGCTCATCCTATACTCGAAACCAGCTAGAATCTTATCAAACACATCCCAGCCAATAGCGTCCTTAACTGCATCTCCTTGAGAAACCAGTGCTTGAAGCGGATTCGGATAGAAAGAAGCGGCGAAAGCCACAGTATCCGAAACCTCCATTTCAACTCCACGGTACGTCCCAAAATTCGTGCCTACCAACATAGTATCAGGATACAAAATGTCCCGGACGATCTTGTTTTGAATCCCGACAATCGTGCTCTCGACATACAACGCGGTTTCACTCTTGTAGTTGTCGTTCAAGTCGTTTGCGACAATCACTATCGCCGCTTGCCCGAACAACGCGTCGAGCTTGGCATCAAAATGCTCGTTGAACACACCGGGCTCGTACGAAACGCTAGTAAGCCTTGAAAGCGCGCCAGACTGGTTTTTACCCACAAAAGTGTACGCTATGCCAGAATCGTCAAACGCAGAGTAGGAAACAGTGGCGTAAATCGTAGGAGAACCGCTCTTATCCCCAATGCCAGTCTTGACGGTATAAACAGTGATTGCCGGCGCGTTTGTTTCAACCGCGCTCGCGTCGTCATCCGCCGCGTCTGGAATAAAGTCATTGTCGGAATCCATTTTGCGCGGGTCGACTCCAAGCTCGCGCTCAAAAGAATCGTTTAATCCGTCGTTATCGGAGTCAAAGAGCCACGCGTTGGAAGAAACAGCGTAGTTAGTGATATGCTGCGAGAAATCCTCTCCCGACTCGAGCTTAAGCAAAACTTGCTTCAAGTCAAAAAGCTTTGGAATCACGCTAGCTTGCCAGCCCTCGAACTCCTCCAAATCAGTTAAACCATCCGCATCGGAATCCATGAGGTTGGGGTCGCTTGACGGAAAGTAATGCAAGTAACCGCCGGAGAACGTGAACGAGCCAAGCTCCTCGCCATCAGACAATCCGTCCCCGTCCGAATCCGCGTTGAACGCATCAGTGCACACGGGCCGGTAAGGCTCGTTAACGCGCATGCAACTGGTTTCCTCAACATCCGACAAGCCATCAGCATCGGAATCCACTAATGGCAAAAACTCTCGGCTCGCCTTATTGTTCGACTCATCCGCCTCGACAATAGAGTTAGAGCCGTCGACAACGACGAAAACCTTGTCAACAGCAACAGGCAGCCACTCGACTGACGCAAACGCAAAGCCTCCAGCCGGCACGTCAACCAAACTGGAACCAATTAGCGCGCCTCCAGAGGCCGGGTCGCCGGCGTAAAAATCCACTTTAACCCCAGACGCCGCGGCGTTACCCAAGTTTTTGACTTTCGCCTTGACGCGCATTAATTCCTCTGAAGAGTAGATTACGTCAGCTCGGCTCCACGCGATGCTGGATTCCTTCAGCCAACCACTCGCGTCAGCCAAAAACCGGTAGCTAAAATGCGTGACGTTCGCCCAAACAAAACCCTCAACTAAATTAACGCCTTGCACAGGCTCTTCAACTGGAATGCGTTGCTCCTCGTCGAAAACAAACATTTTCAGCTTGGAAGCATCGCCAACCCTGCTTTTATCAAAATAGATTCGAATCGTGGCTGCAGAAAATTTTTTCTTGGATTGGACTTCAACCATCGGCGAGTAGATTCCTGAAAGGTTCAACAGCATCGGGAATGGATGCACCTCTTCTTTCACCAAAGTGTTGAAGGGAGTAATCAAGCCGAAAGCATAGAGAGTAACAGACGCATTAACGGAAGAATTAGAGAGGGTTTGCGCAATTGGCACTTGACCATCCAACAGGTTTGGCGAGAGCGAGTGGTTATTGGTTGGACTCGAGTTTAGCTGCACTTCCTCAAAATCCGTCAGCCCGTCAAAATCAGAGTCGAGCAGAATTGGATTGGAGCCTAGTTGCATTTCCAAGTAATCGCTCAACCCGTCATCATCGGAATCAGCCTTAAACGGATGAGAGCCAAACTTCTGCTCTTGAACGTTAGTCAAATTGTCTTCATCAAAATCAAGTTGCCCGTCGCTAGTCCCATCCTTAGAGAAACTATCGGCTCGAGTCGGGTTAGTCGAGCTCATCACGACTTCGTAAAAATCAGTGAGGCCGTCCGAATCAGTATCGGCTTTCAGTGCGCTGGTGTTGAGCAAAAACTCGGCGTAGTTAGTCAAGCCATCGGAATCAATGTCTTCAACATCGTCGCGAAAACCATTATTGTCTGAATCGCCCAAAAGCGGGCTAGTGTTCAACGAATTCTCGAAATAGTCCGGCAGCAAATCAGAGTCGATTATTCGAGTGAAATTCTTTTTCTCCGTGATTCCATCCAAAGTTGCGGTGAACTCGAAAGTATTATAGCCCGCCGACACGTTGGTTGAAAACAAGAGCGAGCCGTTATGCGCTGGAGACAATATTTTAGCGCCCCCGCCCTGTTTTACAACAAGCTTAAGCGACGCGAGCGGGTTTAAGCCGACTAAAAGAGAGTAGGAAGAGTTTTGCAAAGTCGGATTCAAAACAAGTTGGGAAACGCTCAAGCCCGGCGTTTGGGGAAGGGGGTAATCGCACCGCCTCTTGCCGTCGCTAAACCAAAACTGGCCGGTCACGCACGTGTTCCCAACGCCCAGTACGTTCCTAGTCCCGCTGGCAAACCAAACGTCCGCAATCCCGGAGTTCAAAAACGAATTATAGTAAAGCACGGCGTTTCTTGAAGCCTCCAAAAACAAGCCGTACTCGGTTGAGTTGAGAACCGAGTTGTTCAAGAAAAACAAGTAATCCGAACCCACGACGTTAAAGCCGGACAAGAGCGCGCCCGTGACTTGGTTGGAGGAAAAGTTGTTGTAATGCGAGTAGACACCAAGAGTAAACCCGTTGCCGGGAGGGTTTTCAACCACGTTGTTTGAAAGGTTGTTGTAAGCCCCTTCGAGGAAAAACCCGGACGAGCGGTCGGAGAATTGTGAAATTGGTTTTACTTCATTGGCTAAACTGTTGTTGTCGAAAACAGAATAATAACACGCCCCGCAGTAAAAGCCCTTGTCCGAATAGTTTGAAACAGCGTTGTTTGAAAAAACGTTGTGGTACTTGCTTGAATCCGCTGGAATCGAGTAGTGGTACGCAGAGCCTATGTGGAAAGCGGTTTCAACAAAACTGATTTGATTCGAGTCGATTAAGTTGTAGTTCGAGTCACCGGAAAGTAGTATTGCGTTGCGCAGGGATGAAAACGAGTTTGCTTTAATCAAGCTGCTTGAGGAATAATCGAGCAGGACTCCGTACGAGTCGTTGGAAAAAACGCTGCCGGAAACTACCGTATTGAACGAGTTTTCAACATTTAACGCCAAATCAAAGCCGGAGAGCCTGCAGTTTTTTACAGTAACGTTGTTTGCGCCGCTAACTAGGATTCCTTTTCCGCCGCTGCCCGCCAACAAGTGGTTTTGGCAATCCAACTCTACGTTATCCGAAGAGATTGTCAAGCAGGCCGCGGAAGCGGAGGAAGCCAAGTCAGAGGAAAGAACCGAGTTGGAGGAAACAACGCCGCACGAAGATATTGCCGGAATGGCAGTAGCGGAAGGCAAGGAAATG
The DNA here is from genome assembly GCA_016217775.1 of Microcaldota archaeon. Classification (GTDB taxonomy): domain Archaea; phylum Micrarchaeota; class Micrarchaeia; order Norongarragalinales; family UBA97; genus JACRGG01. The sequence goes on along the minus strand of JACRGG010000101.1, from coordinate 7,414 downwards.
CTTTGAACAGAAGAAAAAGTTTCGTTCAACGCGCTTTCGTCCAAAAAAGTTTGATTGACTGGCTGGCTTTCGTTGACGAGCGTAGTTTCATTAACGGATTGGCTTTCGTTAACTGCAGAAAAGTTTGTTTCAGCAACTTGCGTGGAATTGATGGAGCTGGAAGCAATCGTATCGTTTGTTGAATTAGTTGGCTCTATTGTTGAATTAATAGAAGCGTTTGACGAACTGGCCGAATCACTCGAATTAAGCAAAATCTCGCTTGTGGAATTCGAGTCCGGAAGCTGCGCGTAGGATAGAGTCAGGGAAAAAACTAGGAGCGCGAACAGCGCCGCATACTTTGCTTGCCCCTTAAACAATTTTCTTCACCCAAAATCACGTTTTTTCGTATAGGATGTCGCTACCACTTACTGCCAAGTCCGGCTTGGGAACTACGCACGCGTTGCTTGAACAACCATACTGGCAGTTTTCGACAACTTGAACGGTACTTGAATCAGAAGCAGTGCACGAGCCAGAATTGCACCCGCGGTTGTGCGCAACAACGTTTTTCACCAACTGGTTGCCTGAACAGTACGGGTTGGAAGTAGAGTCGTAAGTAGTGTCCCCGCAGTCCGTAACGAAAGTTGGCGTTAGTGAAGTCGAGCAGGAAGTGGAGCCTGCCGAACAGCCGCCGTCAATCCAATCGCGGTACACGTCGTTGTTCTTGCAGTAATACTGCGCGTCGTACCGGTCGAGGTTGTTACAGTTCTCAACTAGGTTAGTATAGGAATTAGACTGGCAGCTAGGGTATCCGTTTGCGCAGTAGCTGTTTACTCCCGGCTGGTAAAACGCGTTGTTTGAGCAAAACCTGCTGCCAGTCGAATCGCCGCTATTGCAGTTAGTAACTTGATTCCAGCCGCATTGATTGCTTTGGAAACCAAGCCAGTCCTGCCCCCAACCATTCGCATTGCACTTGTAGCCAGACGAGCACAAGTTCACGTTCACGCACGCACCGCTTTGGCACTCTTGGATAGCGCTGCAAGTGGAAATCGTTTCAGTAATACGATACGAGCTAGTCGTACATGAAGCGCCTGAACAACCGGTTTTTTCAGTAACATCCTTGTCTCTCGTAACCCGTCTGCGGTCAGAAGAGCAAGAGAGAGCACCAAAAGAAAGCGAGGTTGTGCCGCTGCAAGCCTCTTTTAATCCCTGGCGCGTTCCGCACGAGTTATACCAGTAAACATTGCTGCTGGAGCAAGAATAACTGGAATGGCTAGTGCAAACCTGAGCTGGAGGAGTGAAGCCAGTGTTTGAGAGGACAACAGTACAGCCGCTAATGCAGCTCCAAGAATCGGCTACTAAGTGAAAATAATAGTAGCCAGGAGAAGGCACGTTTAGAGTGAAGTACTTTGTAGCCCCACTCCCGTTGGTTGAAACAACTGGAGAAGAACCGCAGTTTGAGTGGACGTAGAAGTTGACGTTACCGCGCGAAATGCTCGCCTTAAAAGAATACGTCCCGGCATTGAAGAAATAAGAGTAAGACCAGTACTCGTTCCAAACGCTATTCACTGAAATAGTTGCACTGCTTCCGCTTAAGGCAACGTATTGGGCGGAAGAACAGGAGTTCGGCGAGATTACCGCCTGAACAGACTCGTTTGAAAAAGCCAGCATGGAATCAACGGAATTAAACCCGGTTGAAACGCTCGCCGAACCGAAATCATTTACGGCAAAAATTTTAGCCGAGTAAAACCCAGTGGCGTTAGTGTCATTAAACGGCAAGCGCCAACTCGCGCCGTCAAAAGAAAAAGAGTAATTGCGGGAGTCGGAAGAATTTGCGGGATTAACCCGCGCTAGAACGCTCGACGCATTACGCGCTTCCACTATGAAGTCGGCTTGAGAACCGTTCAAAACGCGCGATGGAACAAACACCGAAACCAAAGAAGGAAGGGAAGAATTAAATTCGGTGCTCAAAAGCTTTCCAACATCAAGAAATCCAGACCCATACTGCAAGTCTTTGCCGGGAATTCCAAAATCAGTTGCAGAATCTTCTACAAGACGTTTAACTTCAAATAGCGTTAACGAAGAATTTTTTTCAAGCAACAACGCTATAGCCCCGGAAACAAGCGCGGTTGAAACACTCGTCCCGCTTTTTGCCCCATAGGAATTCCCCGGCAAGGCGGAAAGAACTCCAACCCCGGGCGCGACGACATCAGGCTTTATTTCATCTCCAACAAGCCCATTCGAAGAAAAGCTTGCAGGCAGGTTATTCGAGTCAACCGAGCCAACCGCAATAGCGTACAGCGAGTTGCCGGGTGAAGTCACTCCCGAAAAATTCCCGCAGTCCAAACCGCAGTTGCCGGCCGCCGTGACTACGATTACGCCCTGGCGGACCGCGTCTGCAACCGCAAGGTTAATCGCGGAAGATTGATCGGATGAAAGCGCGCCAAAACTTATCGAGATTATCCGCGCGCCGTTTTCAACAGCGTAGTTAATCCCCTGCACAACGCTTAACGACGAGCCAAAGCCCGAATCGTTTAAGACCTTTACGTTAAGCAGCTGCGCTCCCGGCGCGACTGAGCTAAAATCATTTTCCAAAACGCGGTTGCCCAAAATCAGCGCGGAAACGAAAGTCCCGTGGCCCAAGACATCGACGGAAGAGTTGGAGACAAACGACTTTTCTAAAACCGCTTTACCCGACAGCACTTGATGGGTTGAGTCAACCCCAGAATCCAACACGGCAACGCGCACGTTTTTCCCGGAGTAATTTGATTCCCAAGCCGCAGGAGCGCTTATTTGCTCAATCTCGTCCTGCCAAAACACTGCGACTTGCTCGTTGGGCAAAATGCTTTCCACAAGAGCGTCCTCCGCGATTTTCTCAAGCTTGGAAAGCTTTACGCTGGCTGCGACAAACGCGCCGACGCTAAACTCGCCGGCCACACTCGCATTGTTTTCAACAAGCGTTTTGGAAACTTTTTCCAACTCCTCGAAACTAGTCGCGCGCACCAAGACAAGCTCTGTTTTACCCGGGTTTTCCAACGCTAGAGCGCGCAGTGATGGATGGATTTTTTCACTAAAGTTCAAACCCGTTTTTTCGCCTAAAGCCAGTGTTTCCGGCAATGGAGTCGGGGTTGAAGCGGGAGAATACGGGTTTGGAGAACCGCCGGAGTTGCCTCCGCCGACAAACCCCGTAAACCCAGTGCCAGGCGGGGTTGATGGAGAAACAGGAGGCGTCGGAGTCGGAGCGGAAGAAGAATTGACGGAAGTATTTAAGGAAGTTTTTTTCCCCTCAAGCAGATTTTTGGGCGAAAACGCGGGCGATGGAAACGTGGTTAAAAACGCGGTTTGAGTTGACGAGTTTTGCGAAAGCGCGCCAGCAGAATTGGCTGCAAAAAAACCGGTAAACGAGTTTTGGGAAGAAAAAAAGAGAATGCCGAAAAGTAGCAGCGCAATGACGCAAAAAACCAATGTTCCCTTTCTTAAAACCAACACGCTCCCAAAACCAATAACTCCTTCTCAAAATTAGACTATTTATATGTTGGGTAGAACTTTTGCCAAAATCATATGAAAATATATGAAAAAAGATTCGATTAGTTGGTTTTCCAAGAAAAAGAGTTGGGAGAAAAAATGGTTTTGAAGGCAGAAAAACGCGCGGGTTTTGCACGTGTCACGTGCACTGATTATATTCGTTTATATGCGCGGATTCGCGCGGATTTTTTTGAGAAAGTTCAAACAATATGTTTAAAAGCAAGTTCACCATATTTTTTTTATAAAAGTTTTTTTCCCGGAAAAAAATCCGGGTTTTGAAGAAAATATATTTTTTGATGGAGAAACAGGAAGCGAAATGCACGGACCCCACTTGATGCTCGATTGTTACGAGTGCGATGAAACCCCATTGAGTTCAATGGATAAAGTATACGAATTCTTGGACAAGCTGCCCTCGGAAGTGGGGATGCACAAGCTCACAAGGCCGTACGTGTTTCATTACAAGGACTGCGAGAAGATAGAGCAGGGAATTACGGGCTTTGTGATAATCGCCGAGTCCCACATTTCGATTCACACTTACCCCAACAAGAAGTACTTCACTATGGACGTCTACTCGTGCAAGGCGTTTGACGTCGACAAAGTCATTGAAATTGCCCGAAAGGCTTTCGGAGTCGGAAAACTCGAGAAGCAGTTCGTGGAGCGGGGAATGCTGTTTAAGCAGACTTACGCGCGCGAAAAGCCGATTACGATTAAGACGAGGCGAGTGGCTAAAATGCCCAAGTTAAGCGCGCTAGAGCAAACCGCGGTCACTACTACCTTCGCGCCGACCACTAGCCCCAAGCAATAAGGAATCTCCCCGGGGATTTTGGAAAACTATTTTTTTAAACACGTTTTTTAACCCCAAGGGGGACTAAAGAATAATAGAACGTGAAGGAAAATGAGGTTGCTGGAACTGCACTGCGAAACCGCGAGCTACAAGCCCAGGACTAAGGCGTTAAAATCGGTGGCGGACTTGAAGCCCGAGGAGAAAACCGAGCGCAAGTACTCCAACGTGCTAGTGGTGTTCACCACGGTTGAGAAAAACGATTCGAGGCAGACTGTCGAGCAGGCCGCGGCAGTGGTTGAAAAGAATTTTCGGGAAGTAAAAGCAGACAACTTATTAGTCTATCCGTACGCTCACTTGTCCAATGACTTGGCGCCGCCCTCTGACGCGGTGGAGTTGCTGGATTATTTTCACCAGCAAGTCAAAAAATTCTGTAAACCCGCCGAGAAGAGCCCTTTTGGTTGGTACAAGCAGTTTTCAATCAACGTCTTGGGCCATCCCTTAAGCGAGTTAAGCAAGACAATAGGCGCTGGCGCGGGTAATGAAGGCAAGTTGTCCGTCGCGAGCGTTGGCAAAGACGGGAAGATTGAAGCGGCGGGGAGTGGGAAGGCGAGTTTTGTTGAAGAAAAGCAAGTCGTAATCGAGGCGGGAAAGAAAGACGAGGAGAGCCAATCCTTAAAGGCCGAGAGCACGCTCAAGACGTACTTCAAGATTTTAACCCCGCAAGGGGAATTAATTGACCCAAGCGAGTTTGATTACTCAAAACACCCGGGGTTGAAGAAATTCGCGGATTACGAGATTAAAAAAGTCCGCGCGTACGCGAAAGAGCCGCCTCACATTAAGTTAATGCGCGAGCACAAGCTCGTTTCCTACGAGCCGGCAAGCGACTCCGGGCAATTCCGCTGGCTGCCGAAAGGCTTGGTGATTAAGAAAACACTTGAGAAGAAAGTCTCTGATTGGATGGTCGACTACGGGGCTTTACAGGTTGAAACGCCGATAATGTACGACTACGCCCACCCGGCTTTGAAAAAGTACTTGCACCGCTTTCCCGCGCGTCAATACACGGTGGAGAGCGACGAGAAGAAATTGTTCCTGCGCTTCTCCGCGTGCTTCGGGCAGTTCCTGGCGGTCCACGACGCGCAGATTAGCTACAAGCAACTGCCCCTCAAAGTTTACGAGCTGACTCACTACTCGTTTCGCCGAGAGCAATCGGGGGAATTGGCTGGATTAAAGCGCTTGCGCGCGTTTACGATGCCGGATATGCACACGGTGTGCGCGGACTTAAGCGGGGCTAAGGACGAGTTCGAGAGCCAGTACAACTTGTGCGTGAAGTGGAACAAGGAATTGGGAATAGAATTCGAGACCGCGTTTAGGGCGCAAGAGGACTTTTTTGAGGAAAACAAGGAGTTCTACTTGCGTATGGTCAAAAAAGTCGGCAAGCCGATGCTAATCGAGTTGTTCAATACTCGCTACGCTTACTTCATCACGAAGTTTGAAATGAATTTCGTGGATAACGCCGAGAAAGCAAGCGGGTTGTCTACGGTGCAAATCGACGTCGAGAACTGCGAGACTTTCGATATGAGCTACGTTGACGAGGCGGGCAAGAAACAGCGCCCAGTGGTTTTGCACGCGTCTATTCCGGGCGCGGTGGATAGAGTGCTGTACGCATTGCTCGAGCGCGAGGCCGGGAAGATAATCGCGGGGAAAACGCCGTCTTTTCCAACTTGGCTCTCGCCCACTCAAGTGAGGTTAATTCCATTATCGGACGGGCAAAACAAGGACTGCGAGAAGACGCTCAAGGAGTTGCTTTCGGCTGGAATCCGCGCTGATTTTGACGACCGAGTCGAGTCAATGGGGAAGAAAATCCGCAACGCCGAGCTGGAGTGGGTGCCGCACATCGTCGTAATCGGGCCGAGGGAAGTCAAGGAAGGAAAACTCGCGGTGAGAGAACGCGAGAGCGGAAAACAGCACGAGATTGAACTAGGGACGCTAATTAAGAAAATCAACGACGAGATTGGTGACAACCCAAGAGAAAAACTCGCGCTCCCAACGCACTTGACTAAAAGGCCGGTGCTGAACTGAGTAAGCAAATCAGAGTATTTTCTTTTTTACTTGTTGAATTCGCTCAAAATCATTGTCTGAAGAGAGAAGTATCGCCCCATTGTTTAACGCTGTTGCAGCAATAAGACAGTCAATTGTTGGAACAAAACCGCCTGTTGCCCTGCACGAGTCCTGCATTTCCACAGCAGTTTCACCATCAGCAACGCTGAGAGCAAACAAAAAAAGTTTTGATAAAAAAACTCTTGCTTTCTCCCGCTTTACTGAATTTGTTTTGTTCAAAACTTCACAAAAGCAAATTATGCTAGTGCACGCTTCCCCTGTTTTAAGCAGCTCAACTGCTTTTTGCCCGCTGGAATTTCCTTCAAGAATATCCAGGATTATGCTTGAATCCGCTAAAAACCTGTCCATTACCGCTCACGTTCTTTCTTTATTTGCGCGTAAAGCTTCTTGGCGCCAATGCCTTTGCAAGAGCCCAAAAATTCTCCCCAGTTGATTTCCTGCGGGATAAAAGTTATGATGACGTCGCTGAAGCTCTCGCCCTCTTTTTTTGCGGCCTTAAGCCTCGCGTAAGCATCAGTACTCAAAAACACATTAGCCAAACAAAACACCAACACTACACTATAGTACACTACTATATATAAATCCTTTGCTCATAATGCTCAAAACAGCAACTAAAAACTCGCGCTCCCAACGCACTTGACTAAAAGGCCCGTGTTGAACTAGTAGACAAGCGCCTCTTCGCGCGGGATTTTCGCTATGGTCGGAGTGGCTCCGAGCTTCTTGGCTTTTTCCCAAACTGCTTTCGCGTTTTCGCCGCTGGCAACCACATTGTCTTTTACAATAGCAATGTACAAGCCCTTGTACTGGGTTAAGTCTGTTTTCACGAAAAACTCGAATTCCATGCTCGCCAAACAAACCACCGCACTCCAGAACGAAAAAATAATACGCCGAACCTAGTTAAAAACTATTTTGAACAAGCAAAACAAACCTACCTGTTGCATGACAGGACATATGGTGCCACTTTGAGTTGAGAAGTTAGTGGGCTTCGCAGGGCTTTTTTTTGCCCTGCGC
>JACRGG010000103.1 GCA_016217775.1 Microcaldota archaeon | reverse complement strand
TTGCATTAAATGAAAAAACTAAGGAAATCCTCTTCGCCGAAGTAAAGTGGTCGGACCTTGATGAAAAAAAAGCTTCAACCCTCCTCGCCGGCCTCAAGGAAAAAGCCAGGAAAGTAGAGTGGAACAACGGCGAGCGAAAAGAACACTATACGATAATCGCAAGAAAATTAATTCAAAAAAACCATCCTGAAAAAAACACGGTCTTTCTAGACCTAGGCGATTTCTAAAAACAAATGACATCCAAAAGCCAGCTAAAAAAATCACGGCGTTGAAAAAGCGCTTTACAGCAAAACGCGAAAGTAATCCGGCGGTTAATAGCGTTTTGCAGTAAAGCAAACCAAGAAAAATGCCGGAAGACTTTCTTGGTTTGCTATAACTTAAGCAATCCGCTTGCATAACTTACGCGCGCATTCGTTTCGCAAGGCTTTCAAAAACGCCGCCCCGCAAAAACTTTCGCTTAGCAAAACGCTTTTAAAAGCGGGTTTGATTAAGTAATTCAGTAATTAATTCAAGTGTATTGGTGATTTGAGGATATGATGGATGACAGGGGACAAGGCGCTTTCGAGTACGTTCTATTAATAGCGGGCGTGCTGCTCATAGTAATTCTAGTAGTGCTCATTTTGAGAGGAAACGTGCTGGGCTCCGCCAAGACGCAAATCGATTACGGAATCGGGAATTACACTAACGTAGTCGACTACTCCAACCAAACCGTCTAAAACAGCGTGCGCGCACAAACGGGGTTTTTATAGAATGCTGGAAGAAAACAGCGGGCAGGCGTCCACCGAATACCTACTCCTCCTAGCATTAGGCCTGGCAATAGTAATAGTCGCCCTGGCCGTCGCCCTGCAATTAAAGGGCCTCTCCGACACCGTCCTAGCCCGCGTTGGAATCGAGCGCGACAACGCGGTCGCGCTGCTGACTAACTAAAAACTTATGTCGTTTCCCGATTAAGCGGATAAGAGTGGCAGGTAAGCGCGTAAAAGCGGGTTTGCCTAGCGTCATATTTTAAGCAGCAGGAACGCGTCGAGCGGAATGAACTTGATTGTCTTTCCGCCAATCTTTTTTTCGTCAAACAAGTTTTTGGTAATCATTATTCCCTCGTTTTTCCTGTTTTTGCCCAAGTAGTGCATCAAGTTGTTCGAGTCCCCGCTTGTTATCGTCGACTGGAATTTCACTTCAATCGGCGTATTATAGTAAATAAAGTCAACTTCCCTTTGCTGCGCGTCGCGGTAGAAGCTAATCTTCCCCGCGCTTAGCTTGTCGTAAACCGCCGTCTCCGCAGCCTGTCCGACAGACGGGTTTTCAGCCAAGGCGTTGTAGATGCAAGCTGTTTTCGCAAACACTTTTTTTTGCTTCTTCAGCGCTTTTTGAAAAGAGCCTGCCGGGTATATTACGCCAGCCAAGTACGCCTTTTCCAAATAAAGCAAGTAATCCGAGACGGCGTGCCGGCTTAACGCAGTTGCCTCCGCAAAATTGACTTCAGTGAACAAATTGCTTGAGTTAGCCGCGCACAGCCTCATCAAGTCATACAGCTTTGACGGGTGCTCGACCTTAAACGTGGCCGGAATGTCGTCGAAAACGATTTTCTCCACCGTGCTTGACTTAATGTAGGCGACGGCATCCTTCTCGCTAAAGCCGATTATCTGCGGGAAAGACCCTATTTTCAAAAACTCATTCAACTCCGTTTCATAACGCGAGGCGGACTTGAACGCGTTGCCAAGCGAAACGCGCTCGGCTTTCTTCCCCTTCAAGCCCAAAAACTCGTCGAACTGCAGGGGAGGCAAGTACAGCGTGGACAGCCTCCCGCTTAAGCTCTCGACTCCCTTTCGTATCAAAAGCGAGGAAGAGCCGCTGACTACAAAACGCGCGGTTTTCTGGTCGTGGTACTTCTTCAGCACCCCCGCCCAGTCCTCGACGCGGAATATCTCGTCGAGAAAAATAACGGGCTTTTCAGCCTCGCTAATAAACGCGTCCACGACTTGCTTTAGCGCCTGGGAATTCGCGTATTTTTTTTCGTCAAAAGAAAAGTAAAACGCGTTCTTGCCAAGCGCCTGCTTCACCAGCGTCGTTTTTCCAACGCGCCTTAACCCGGTGACTGCAGTGATGAGCCCGGTCTTCAGCGAGTGCTCCAACTCCAAAAACGCATTGCGCCTAAACTTTGGCAGTTCTTCCGCCCCTCCGGTGTTCATCGGCGAAAAATCCATTACTTCCTTCTTAGTCGGCACGGCCATACGCAATCTTAAGCACGCAAGGCTTAAAAATGTGCTCTTATAAGAGCACAAAACAAGGAAATATGTCCTTAAAAGAGCACATTTTGTTTAGGCAAATTATATTGCGGCAAGCAATCTTGGCGGCTTACGCCCTTGAAGACAAGCTGTTTTGCTGCCTGCTCCAAACCTTGTTAGGCGTTTTTTTCAGCCACTCGCAGTACAAGTCGATGAACTCAAGGCGCGCCTCGAAATTCCTTTTCTTCTCCTCTTTCAATTCCAGCAAGTCTTTTTTCGTCAGGACAAGGCCTTTTTTCTCCATAATATTCTCTCCGCCTGTTTTTCAACGCCAAGCGCTTTCACTTGGTTCTCCAATAATCTTGTGTCCAACGAGTCTTTAAAAACGTTGTACAAGTGCCTCGCGTCCTCAAAATCTTTTTCAGAGCCCAGTTTTAGCTTGAACGCTATCTGCAGTTCTATTTCAGAAATGTTGATTTCCTGTTGGTTGAGGGCGACTTTGACTTTGTTCTTCAAGGCGTAGTTGTTATACGCTGTTTTAGGAAATTTTACTTCAAAATTTGGGATGATTTTCCCCTTAGGCGCAAACCTCGGTGCAAGCTTTTCCTTCAAGTAATCCCCGTACGCATCAGACGGGTTTGACTCGTTAATGCATTCAAAACCGGCTTCGTACAATGCGTTCCAAAACGCCAAAAACTTTTCTAACGGCATTTCCTCGACAAACAAGTCAACGTCCTCGGTTTCCCTGCTTCTGCCAAATAATATCGCCACATACCCCGAAATTATCACGTAATCTATTTTAGCCGCTTTTAGCGTTCCCGCAAACTCAAGGACTAGCTTATCCAACGCTGAAAGCTCTTTTTGAAAAAAAATCGTCCCCTTCTTGGCTGTAAATTCCATTATTAGCGTAAGGAATTCCTTGTTTAAAACCGTGAACTTTTCCGCCCTTTGCCCAACGCGCGTTTTTAATAAACTCAAGGCGGGTAAAATAGTATTAGCTGATGTAACTTGGACTACGCTATTTTCGCACTCGCCGCATTCTTCTGCGCAATCATTTCAATCATCGACTTGCGCACTAGAATAATCCACCCCGCGGTAAACTACTCTTTTTTCGCGTTGGCCATCGGCCTGGCATTCTACAAGAACGTCTTCTCGCTAAACTACGCTTTGTTCACCGCCGCCGCGTTTGCCTTCGCGTATTTGCTGTACAAGCTAGGCGCGTGGGCAGGCGGGGACGCCAAGTTTTACGCCGCGCTGCTCGCCTACCTCCCCCTGCTAATTCCCAAGTACGGCTTCGAGCACATCCTCTACGCATTCCTCGCGTCCGCGCTATTGCTAATCCCAGTCACGCTAATTATTTTCTCGCGCGAAGTGCTCGCGTTGAAAAAGCAAGTGATTCAAAACGCTAACTTGAATGCAGGAAAGCTATCGTCAAGCGCGTTAATCTCGGCCGCGCTAGTCTACGCCTACTCTATAATGCCAAACTATCTTCTCCTCCTGCTCGCGGCTCTCGCCCTCGCGCTCTACCAAATCCCGCTGCTCCTATCCATCCCTGTTTTCGCAATAGCCGCGTACTTAAACCCCCAACTAGCGATTCCATCGGCAATAGCGTTGCTTGCAATAAGCGCCTTCTCGCGAATTCTCTTATCCGCATTCTCCTTGGCGCGCGCGCAAGTCTTGAGAAGAAAACTCCTCATTTCCCAAGTAAAGCCTGGCGACATTCCCGCGCAAACTTTGGTGGAGAAGGACGGCGAGCTGCTCGCGTGGAGCCCGCCAAGCGCCACCCAGCTTTACCAAGCGGTGCTCAAAAGCCCTCTTTTGGCACTCGCATTGCTGCGCCCGCCGCAAGGAATCGTGCTAGCGGATTCAAGCAAGGCGCGGGGGCTAACCGAAAACGAATTAAGAGAATTAAAAAAGAGGAAGCAAGTAACATTCTTATGGGTAAAGCAAAGCACTCCGTTCGCCCCGGTGCTCTCCGCGGGATTCCTCGTCCTCGCGCTCGCGGCCAGCTTAGCGTAGAGTTCTTCCTAATCGCCGCGTTCCTAGTAGCGTTGGCCATCGCGCTAATCGCAACCTCGTCAGCCAAAGTCGACGACTTAAGCTCGCTGTCCAAAGCCCTTCAAGCCAAGACTACCCTCGACACGCTTTCAACCAAGGCAAACTCGGCTTACGTCCAGGGAGACGGCTCGCAGTACTCGTTCGACGCGTTCTTGCCAAGCGGCCCCGTGTGCCTATTGTACAACTCGAGCACGCAAAGGCTCTTCTGCGATTTTGGCGGCGCGCTGGGCAACAACAAGCCAGTGTCCGGCCCCGCGTTGTACGCTTCGATAACCTTCTCCTCGCCCGACTGCCAGCCCTCGTCTTCAAGCCAAGCCGGGTGGTTCAACTTCGTCGTGAGAAACAACGCCGGGTCAATCGTGGCCTCCTGCACGAAATTAACTTAAGCCAACACTGAATTTTTTTTGGTGAATATTATTACTGCCTTCTTGGAAAAAAGCAAGCGCGCCCAGACCGCAACCGAGTTTCTCTCGATACTGGCCCTGTCGGTCGGCCTGATAATAATCATTCTCATCCCTTCAATAAACGCCTCGAACCAAACCCTGGCCGTAACGCAAGTGCGCCTTTCTTGCGCGCAGTACGCCACGCAAAACCCGCCGACCCACTGCAATGCAATCAACTACACTTCAAGCGGATTGTCGTTCACCATCTACCCCAAAGTATACGACGGGGCGACGCGCGTCTTCTCAAAACCCGCGTTGGAGTCATTAATGGTCGAGAAACTGCGCGAAGCATTCTCCCCCAACACTCCCCTAGCAAGCCCCAACTGCGTCAACTCAAACGCCTTCACTTACTGCATTGACTTGACTAAAGCGTAAACCCGCTTTGTTTTCAAATCTTCTTGCTGCCAGTAAACCAAAATGCAGGAGAAGGCCTTTTAGATAAAATCAGTCACGTCCACGACCTTAAGCGCGGTTGAAACCGTTACTTTTCTCTTGTCGGGGACGAAAAGAAGCTTTTGCGGCGCGCGCGTAGCGCCAAGCGCTTTCTCCGCTTTTTTCACGTCTTCAACCGTTATCTTGTCCTTCCACTTTACTTCAACCGCAATATGCGGTTTTTTGTACTTCAACAAGCACGCGTCAACATCGTAGTCCTTCGCCTCAACGATTGATTCCGCCAGCCCCTCTTTCTCGGCTAGAAGCTCGCGCACGCAATCCTCCACCAGCCGCGGCATTAATTCGCCGACAACGCGGCTGACTTCTTCCACGCTTGGCGTCCGTTCCGAAATATTGTAGTTCTCATCACAATAGTCAAACAGCCTTGCAAGGG